>CANGPA010000042.1 GCA_947455645.1 Hyphomicrobiales bacterium
GGTCAATTTGGTGTATCGCAGTAAACTCGTCTGCCAAAGTGTCACGATATTGCGTCGAATATCTTCTTCTATCCGTGCGCGCTCCGCGGGCGTTGCAATAATGCGGTCGCGACGATCAAGCAACGAGGCGATCTCGATCTCGCGCATCATCGTACTTTTACGACGCACCTCGGTTGGGTGAGCGGTGAGAACGGGACTAACGAGCGCCTTATCAAAGAAGGCGAGGAGTGCTTTTTTCGATATTCCAAATTTCTTTGCCAGACTTAGTACGTTAAGAAAGGTACCCTTTCGCGGCAGTGATCCTGCGATCTCATGCGCCCGGTTTCGTCGAATATGATGCTGGTCCTCGGCAAGATTGAGCAAATGGGAAAAATGACTGAACGCACGGATGATTTTTGATGATTGGTCCGGTGATAGATTATTCAAGATCGATTCAAGATCAGCGCGGACGTCGGGATTATTGCTTTTATGAAATTGCACGGATGTCCGGCGAATAATTTCAACGATGGAGAAGATCTGCTCCCCATTGCAATCATGGATCGTTTCGCCAAGAAGCCGTCCAAGAAGGCGAATATCTTCACGCAAGGGAAAATCCTTTGCGGAATCATCGTCGGGTAGAGGTGTTGTATCGCGATCAAGTTTCATAGTGGGGCGCTCATAAAGGACTGCATTGCGTATATCGGGCAGCATCCTTTTTTCATGATCCATCAGCTTTTTCCAAGCCTCGTTTTTTTGCAACTGCCACTGAAAGCGCCATGATCAACGCAAAGGTTGCAGAAAGCGAACGGAACGAGGCGTAATCAGCTTCTGAGAGTTCAAGCCATATTTGCGCGGCTGAAGCGAGAGGCGACATGATATTATCGGTTATGGCAACAATTGGCGTTTGGTTGCTGCGCGCTCTTTCGACCAGAGCGAGTGTTTCTGCGGCGTAAGGTATGAAGCTAACGGCTAGAACAACATCTTTTGAAGACGACGCGCCAATCTGGCTTTTTCCCAAACCGCCAATCTGATCGACGAGTACCGCTTTTATGCCAAGCGCTCCAAAAGCATAGGCGGCATAAGCGCCCGCGGGAAAGGAGCGGCCGCTCGCGAGAATATAGATTGTCGAAGCATCCGAAAGCGCCCGCACCGCGGCCTCGACCTTCTCGGGATCGAGGGACTGGCGCGCCTGCTCAACGGATTGAATGGTTGCCCGCGCAAAACCATCAAACAACGTGGATGGCGCCTCTTGGACAAGAGACTTGATCCGCGTGCGGTGGTCAAAAGATGTTTCGCGCAATCGATTACGAAACACGGACTGAAGGTCAGAGAAGCCGCGAAAACCTAAAACCTGCGCAAAACGAACAAGCGTTGAAGGCTGAACGCCTATTTTTTCTGAAATCTGAGCTGCCGTTGAAAGTGCGGCCTCGTCGGGATTCATGAGGAGAGCGCCCGCGACCTGCTTCAGCCGGCGCGGCAGCCGATCGCCTTCGGAGGCGAGAAGCTCCTTAAAGGCATCAAAATCGCGGGGAGGCGCCAGCGCGGCCATGAATTAACCCGATCGGGGACCTAGACGATTCTTAAAATGGAATATTTATTTCATTTAGAATTTTTATTCTATTTAGACAAGAGAAAAGGAGGTCAAAATCGTTCAAGCCATGCGATAAATGAGGGGGACCGCCCCTGTCTAAAGCACCCTGCATCTGTTAAGTCTTAGCTCAATTCAAACAAAATCGACGTCAGATGGACAGTAGCGCTCGTCATTCCGACCATGAGGCCCATGCGGGGTGCGCCCTTCGTTCCCGAGGGGACGATTGCCGTTTTTGCGGTGTCCGCCATCTGAGTATCTGTCAGGCGCTCGATGTCGACGAACTCGACCAACTCGAAAAAATGGCCTCAGATTCCGTGTTCGAAGAGCGCGCGGTTCTTTTTCGGGAAGAAGATCAGGTTTCATCGGTCTTCAATATTACCGCTGGCGTTGTACGCCTGATCCGCTCCCTTCCCGATGGACGGCGGCAGGTTACGGGCTTCGCACTGCCCGGCGATTTTTTGGGAATTTCTCTGGAAAAGGCTTGGCGTTTCAGCGCCGAGGCGGTGACGCCTCTCGTGGCCTGCCGGTTCCGGCGCTCAAATTTTGAGGTTTTCTGTGAAAAGAACCCCCATGTGATGAAAAAGATGCATGAATTTGCGTCTCACGAGCTGAATTTAGCTCAAGATCACATGGTTCTTCTCGGACGCCTCACCGCAGAAGAAAAAATCGCAAGTTTTCTCGTGGAGATGAGAAAGAGATGGGCGCGGATCGCCGGTCATGAACCGGGCCTCATCCGTCTGCCGATGGGACGTCAAGACATTGCTGATTATCTCGGCCTAACCATCGAAACCGTGAGCCGGGTAATCAACCAAATGCAACGCGACCATAAGCTCGTGATTGTCCCGGATGGCGTCCGCTTCGTCGATCAAAATTACTTCGACGATCTTGCGCTCTGACGCGCTCCTGAACCGTCCCCTTCGACCTTTGTCGCATAATTGATTTTGACGCTTTTGATCTGCGTCAATGCTGACACCTGCCAAGCTCGCGATTGTGAGATGGGGTCGAACGGCACAACGCGCCGATAAATGAAAATCCGGCCCCTAGACAGGTGGGACATTATGGACATCGCTTCTCATAAAAAGATGAGGGTTGGCGAAATGGCGCTTGCGCTTCTTTCAGCCGCCTTCGCGCTGGGCGCACTCATCGTGGCGGCAAAGGCCTACACGCCAGAATATGCTTTTCACGCCTATATCTTCGCAGCCGCTGGTGTTGCCGGCGTGTTCGCCGTCGTAAACCGCTATTACAATCGCGAGGCTGAAACACCGCAGCTCATAGAGGGCAAGCCCAACTATAATTTTGGACCCATCAAATTTGCGACTCTTGCTGCGGTATTTTGGGGCGTTGCCGGATTTACCGTAGGCCTCGTGATTGCCCTACAATTGGCTTACCCGTTTCTCAATTTCGATTTGCCTTGGACAAGTTTTGGTCGCCTGCGTCCGTTGCATACTTCTGCCGTTATTTTTGCATTCGGCGGTAATGTCCTTCTCGCCACCTCGTTTTACGTTGTGCAGCGTACATGTCAGGCGCGTTTAGCCGGCGACCTCTCGCCTTGGTTTGTTGTTCTCGGTTATAATCTTTTCATCGTGATTGCCGGAACGGGATATCTTCTTGGTATCACTGAAGGCAAAGAATATGCAGAACCCGAATGGTATGCCGATCTGTGGTTGACCATTGTTTGGGTTGTTTATCTGCTGGTATTCTTAACGACACTTTGGAAGCGTAAAGAGCCGCACATCTATGTTGCTAACTGGTTTTATCTTGCTTTCATTGTAACCATTGCCGTTCTTCATCTCGGCAACAATGCAACGATCCCCGTTTCAATCTTTTCACCAAAATCCTATATCGTCTGGTCCGGCGTACAGGATGCCATGATTCAATGGTGGTATGGTCATAACGCCGTAGGTTTCTTCCTCACCGCCGGCTTTCTCGCCATCATGTATTATTTCATTCCGAAGCGTGCTGATAAGCCGGTGTATTCCTATCGCCTGTCGATCATCCATTTCTGGGCTCTGATCTTCATGTATATTTGGGCGGGTCCGCACCACCTTCACTACACAGCCTTGCCTGATTGGGCGCAAACACTCGGCATGACATTTTCGATCATGCTCTGGATGCCGTCATGGGGTGGGATGATTAATGGTCTGATGACGCTCTCAGGCGCATGGGACAAACTTCGTACCGATCCGGTATTGCGAATGATGGTTGTATCAGTTGCCTTTTACGGCATGTCGACCTTTGAAGGGCCGATGATGTCGATTAAGGCGGTGAATTCGCTCTCGCATTATACGGATTGGACGATTGGGCATGTGCATTCAGGTGCGCTTGGTTGGGTGGGTTATGTCTCCTTCGGTGCGATCTACTGCCTCGTGCCATGGCTATGGAAGAAGAAAGAGCTCTATTCTCTCAAACTCGTAAACTGGCATTTCTGGCTCTCGACCATCGGCATTGTGTTCTACATTACGTCGATGTGGGTCGCTGGAATTATGCAAGGCTTGATGTGGCGCGCTTATACGGCGCTTGGCTTCCTTGAATATTCTTTCATCGAAACGACTGAAGCGCTTCATCCAATGTATGTCATCCGCGCTTTAGGCGGAGCGCTCTTTGTGCTGGGCGCTCTCGTGATGGTTTACAACATCTATATGACAATCCGCTCGCCGAGGACCGCCCTGATGGGAAGTCAAGCATCACTGGCGCCTGGTGAGTGAGGAGAAACCACAATGACCAACTCAACAACACATAAGCCTAGCCTGTGGCAGCGTCATGCTATCTTTGAAAAAAACTCGATCATTCTCATCGTCGGTATTCTTGTCGCGATTTCAATCGGTGGTCTCGTCGAAGTTCTGCCGCTCTTTTATCTCAAGAGTACGATTGAGAAAGTTGAAGGTGTTCGGCCTTATTCGCCGCTCGAACTGGCGGGGCGTAACATCTATGTTCGTGAAGGATGCTATAATTGTCATTCACAAATGGTAAGGCCTTTGCGTGACGAAGTAGAGCGCTATGGACATTATTCTCTCGCCGCTGAGAGCATGTATGACCATCCCTTCCAATGGGGTTCAAAACGCACAGGGCCGGATTTGGCCCGCGTTGGTGCAAAATATTCGGATGATTGGCATCGTGATCATTTGAGAAATCCGCGTTCGGTTGTTCCGGCGTCAATCATGCCCGGTTATCCTTGGCTTGAGCAGACGCCCCTCGACATCGCGCATATCGGCGAAGATATGGCCGTGCTTTCGATCGAAGGTGTTCCTTACACCCCAGAGATGATTGCTTCTGCGGTTTCGGACGCGAAAACGCAAGGTTCTGCGGATGACGGAGCAACGGCTGCATTTCTAAAAAGTTATCCGAAAGCCATCACTCGTGATCTTGGCGGTAATAACGGCAGGCTTACGGAAGCCGATGCGTTGATTGCCTATCTGCAGCTTCTCGGAACGCAGGTCGACTTCAAGCTTTATGACGACAAAGCCAACATTCGGTGAGGGGAAAGAGCCATGAATTTAACATCTGAAACACTCTCCGCTTTTGCGGCTTCATGGGGCTCAATCTATTTCGCTCTGATGTTTTTTGCAGCCGTTGCCTATGCGCTCTGGCCTTCGAAGAAGTCACTCTTTGATCGCGCTTCCCGCATGCCGCTTTCTGAGGACTAAACCAATGACCAATAGACCCGACACAAATCTCGATCCGCGTAAAGCCGTTGGCACAACGGGCCATGACTGGGACGGCATTGAGGAACTCAACACACCACTGCCGCGTTGGTGGCTGTGGACATTTTACGCAACAATCCTATGGGCGCTTGCTTATTGGGTTGTATACCCCGCGATTCCGCTCGCGACCTCCTTCACAAAGGGCATGTTCGGGTGGACGTCGCGTGAGCAGGTCGTTCAAGACCTTGACGGACTCAAAACATTACGTGGGCCGATGACGGCTAAGATTGAAGCGGCATCTCTTCAAGACATCGCGAAGACGCCAGAGCTTCTCTCCTTCGCACGCGCGCAAGGGGCTGCAGCGTTCGCCGTTAACTGCTCGCCTTGCCATGGTGCAGGCGCGCAAGGCTTCAAAGGTTACCCCAATTTGAATGATGATGATTGGCTCTGGGGTGGCTCGCTCGATGCCATCCATACCACGTTGCAACATGGCATACGCTGGGATGCGGATAAAGACACCCGCGCGAGCATGATGCCTGCCTTTGGTCGGGACGGTATCTTGAAGCCAAATGAAATTAGCGCTGTTGCTGATTATGTCCGCACACTCTCTGCACTACCCGTCGAAAAAGATGCTGATCTCAAACTCGGACAAAAGGTGTTCACCGAAAATTGCGCTGCATGCCACGGCGAAAAGGGTGAGGGCATTCAAGATGTCGGCGCCCCAAAGCTTAATGATAAAGTATGGCTCTATGGTCCCGAAAAAGTTACGATCATGGAACGCATCACGCTCGGTGGTGGCGGTCAAATGCCGGCGTGGTCACAACGCCTCGATTCCCCAACCATCAAGTCCCTTGCCGTTTATGTCCACACACTTGGCGGCGGGCAGTAAGAGGCCGGAATAGATAACGAGGGGTCCGTATTCAATACGGACCTCTTAATACACAAGCGATCTTTGGGGCCGGATCGCGCTTTTGGATGATAATATGTCAGTCACATCTTCATTCGACCCCCATCTCGACGAGCCGGAAGCGCCGCTTTATGCTGCTCGAAAGAAAATCTATCCGCAGGGCGTTAGTGGCATTTTCCGCCGTACAAAAACAGTTCTCCTAATCATCACGCTCAGCATCTATTATTTCTTACCTTTCATTCGCTGGGATCGCGGACCCAATGCGCCCAACCAAGCAATCCTGATTGATATACCGCATCGCCGAGCGTATTTTTTCTTCATCGAAATTTGGCCGCAAGAAGTCTATTATCTTACGGGTCTCCTGATCCTTGCCGCTATGGCTTTGTTCCTCATGAATGCCATGGCTGGTCGGGTTTGGTGCGGCTATCTTTGTCCTCAAACGGTTTGGACCGACCTCTTTCTCGCAGTTGAGCGCTTGATTGAAGGTGATCGGCGTACGCGAATCAATCGCGATGCCGAACCGATGAATATTGAAAAATTTTCTTACAAACTTCTCAAACATGCGCTGTGGCTTCTGATCGCCTGGTGGACAGGCGGTGTTTGGGTTCTTTATTTTGCTGACGCACCGACGCTCGTCAGAGACCTCATCTGGTTTGAGGCCGGACCCGTTGCCTATATCTCAATTATGACGCTGACATTCACGACCTATGTCTTTGCCGGCCTCATGCGTGAGCAGGTTTGTCTCTATATGTGCCCCTGGCCTCGCATTCAGGCGGCAATGACTGATGAATATGCGCTCAATGTTACTTATCGGGTTGATCGTGGCGAACCGCGGATGTCTTTCAAAAAGGCAACGCAAGCCCGTCTCGTCGGTGAGCCCGCTGGCGATTGTATCGACTGCCAACAATGCGTTGCCGTCTGTCCCACGGGTGTCGATATTCGTCACGGAGCCGACCTCGGATGCATTCAATGTGGTCTCTGCATTGATGCCTGCGATGAGGTCATGGAAAAAATTGGGCGCCCGACGCGTCTCATTGCCTATGATACAGAAGTTAATATCAAGCGCCGTAAAGACGGGCTTCAGGAAATTTTTCGCCCGATCCGCCCGCGCACTGTGCTCTATATCGCGATCATCATCGCCGTGAGCGTCGTGATGTTATATGCGCTCCTGACCAGAGCGCCTTTTACGGTGAGTGTTATTCATGATCGCAACCCGATCTTCGTAAAATTATCTGATGGGCATATTCGCAATGCCTACACAGTGCGGATTGCTAATATGCTTCCGACCGAGCGTCTATTCACACTTGAAGTTGATGGTCTACATGATGCTCATGTCGAAATTATCGGTGGCGAGCCGCTGATTAAGGGGCGGCCATCCATAAGTGTTGGACCCGATCAAACCCGTGAAATGCGTGTAACGGTCAGAGCGATTGATGAAGACGAGGACGAGCCCGCTCATCTTGAATTTATAATTCGTGATGAAGTTGACGGAACAACGGCCGTAGCACGAGACTATTTCAGAACACCTCATTCAGTTCATTGATGAAGAGACGCGAAGGCTCAGATACTGAGAGAGCAAAGGAAGCAAATATGAAAGTGGCAATGATTGAAGGCACAAAAAGCAAAGAATTCAAATTGTCAGGTGGTTTTGTTTTGTTCGTGCTTATTGCATTTTTTGTTGTCGTCATGGGCGTCAACGGGATCATGGCTTATTTGGCCGTTGATACATTCTCGGGCGTCCAATCCGAAAAGCCCTATGAGAATGGATTAGCCTTTAATCGTGACATCGCGAAGGCACGTGCTCAAGACGCGCAAGGATGGGTTGTTGATGAGACGGTTACGCGCGCGGCCACAGGTGATGTTTCGCTTAATGTTCGGTTTAAGGATTCGTCTAATCAAGCATTGACCGGCCTGACTGTGACCACAACTCTGAAAGCACCCGTTGATAGTCGCCATGATTGCAAGGTGATGCTCACTGAAGAAAGTAGCGGTGTTTATATGGGTGTTACGCCGTGTGCCGCCGGACAATGGGATATCGAGACTCTCGCGCAGCGGGGCAATGATATTGTCTACCGGTCAATAAGCCGGATTATTCTTCACTGAGATTGGCTTCAAGGAGGGTCCGTGACAAACCCGGCAGATTATTCAGCCTTCCTGCGAACATCGTCTGATGGTCGTTTCAATCTTGAATTGGCGATTGAAGGTATATCGTCGGCTGATGCCATTGCTGAAATTGAGGGAGCGCTCACGGCAATCCCGGGTTTGATCCGCGCGCGGCTTAACTTTACGACGCGCCGTTTGACGACGGAGTGGACCAAGCGAGATTGTGACCCCTCACCGGCCATAGTTACTCTCGAACGGCTTGGTTACCGTGTTGCACCTTTCGTTGGAGATGCACAGGAGAGTGAAGAGGATCGCTACACACGCTGGCTCATGCGGTGCCTCGCCGTATCCGGCTTTGCGGCGATCAATGTCATGCTTTTGTCCGTCTCCATTTGGGCGGGCAATGTAACGGATATCACACCGGAAACACGCGATCTATTTCATTGGCTTTCTGCCCTAATAGCACTTCCGGCAGCGGGCTTTTCAGCTCAACCATTTTTCTACAAGGCGATCCGCGCGCTGCGGCAAGGCGATATGACCATGGACGTGCCGATCTCGATCGGTATTGCTTTGGCGTTGAGCATGTCGGTCTATGAGACGGCACATCATGCGGAACATGCCTATTTCGATTCAGCTCTCATGCTGATTTTCTTTTTGCTCTCGGGTCGTGTTCTTGACCATGCCATGCGGAAGAAGACACGTTCGGCAGCAGCCAATCTTGCGGCGCTGCGTATGCCAGTGGCTTCGCGGATCAATGGTGATGGCCATATAAGCGAAGTGCCAAGTGAAGCACTTGTAACCGGCGATCTTATTCTTGTTGCGGCAGGCAGCCGCATACCGGCTGACGGAATTGTCGAAACGGGTCAATCCCGAATCGATTCGAGCCTTATGACAGGTGAAACCGCATTAACGGCCGTGCGGCCGGGCGATGCGATATTTGCAGGCACGTATAATCATCAAGGTGCACTCACGGTTCGCGTAGCTGCTGTTGGATCACGCACTGTGCTGGCCGATATTGAGAAATTAATTGATGAGGCTCTCACAAGTCGATCTCATTATGTACAGATTGCTGATCGGGTGGCCCGGATCTATGCCCCCGTTGTTCATATTGCTGCTGCACTCACAGCCATGATGTGGATTGCACTTGGGACCAGCGTTCATGATGCGCTTATCATTGCGATTGCTGTATTAATTATCACCTGCCCCTGCGCACTCGCCCTCGCCGCGCCTGTGGTTCAAGTGATCACCGCAGGAGCCCTGTTTCAAAGGGGCATCCTCATTCGATCGGGCGATATGATTGAGCGGATGGCTAGAATCGACACGATCATTTTCGACAAGACAGGCACACTGACTTTACCCGAACCATCTTTGATTGATTCGAGCCAATTATCAGAACGCGCGTTGACGATGGCGGGACGTTTAGCTCTTTCGAGTCATCATCCACTCGCCCGCGCTGTGAGTGAGGCCGTTCGCGAACAGAACAAACGACTTGAGATTTATCCGGACGCACAGGAGATCACGGGAAGCGGTATTCTCTGCATGATTGAAGGCGTTGAGGCGCGGCTCGGAAGTCCGGCTTTTTGTAATGTCGTCGCACCCGCATGGAGAAATGATACCTCTTATATGGCTTTTCGATATGGCGCGGAGGCAGGGCTTATATCAATCGGTCAAAATCTTCGTACCGACGCTATCGATGTTATCGGTAAACTTAAGCAGAATGGATATCGTTTAATGATCATTTCGGGCGATCATCCCGATATTGTCAGAAAGGTTGCAAGTGATTTGGGAATAGCGGAATGGCGTGGTCATGTTACGCCGAGAGAAAAACGCGATCTGTTAGTCGAATTGAAAGACAAAAATCATAAGGTGCTGATGGTTGGCGATGGCTTGAATGATGCCCCTGCCCTTGCCGCTGCCACCGTTTCCCTTTCTCCAGCAACGGGCGCGGATGTCACTCAGGCAGCAGCAGACGCGATCTTCACGGGCAAAAGACTTTCGCCTGTCGTTGACATCCTTATGCTCACGCGAAAAGGGCAACGGGTGATGCTTGAGAATTTCGGTTTGGCATTAATTTATAATCTTATTGCCGTTCCGCTCGCCGTGCTTGGTTTTGTGACACCATTAATTGCGGCGGCCGCAATGTCTGGATCGTCAGTAATCGTTGCCCTCAATGCGTTAAGAGCGCGGAATGCAGAAGGTTTATAATCATGACTGTTCTTCTCTATCTCGTGCCTTCAGCACTAGGGTTAGGACTATTGGCGCTCGCAGGTTTCATGTGGAGTTTGAGAAGCGGTCAATTTGATGATCTCGACGGTGCCGCGCATCGTATTCTCAATGATGATGACGTTGAGAAGACCTAACGATGGCCCGCGCTGATTCACTCCGTATGCGCGCTGGCCAGATTTTCTGCGCGTGTGACATTGACGGTTTGCCGCTCGATCTCGATTCTCTCCCTAAAGACGCCTCTGTCTTGCGTATGGCTTTGGCTTTCGGCGCTTCAGTGCTTGCGCAAGTTTTGACACTGTCTGTTTTGCCGATAGCGAGCGCATCTTTCGTGTCTGTTAGCGGATCACTGCCCTGGCCCTATATGGCATTATTACTCGGCGCAGCATTGGCTGGATTCCCCGCATCAATCTTACTCGATCGCCTCGGCCGGCAATCCGCTTTTGCATTAGGCGCCAGCCTTGGCCTTGCAGGAGGTTTACTTGCCGCTTTCGCTTTGATTGAACGATTGTTTCCTGCTTTCGTTATCGGGCTTTTATGGCTCGGTATGGCCCAAGGCTTTGGGCTCTTTTATCGCCATGCGGGTGCGATGGCAGGACGAGCCGGTGGACTTGTATTTGGGGCGGGCGCGCTCGGTGCGTTGATAGGGCCGTTTGTTATCGAGCTGTTATCGATAAATCCTGGTCCATTAGCTGCGGCTTCTATTTTAGGCATGTCGGGATTCGCCCATCTCGTTACACTAGGTTTGGCGATTGGTTTGCCTGGTCGACAAATTGAAATCACGCTGGCGTCGAATGAAGTCAGGCGGCCTCCCTTACGTGTTCTCATTTCTGCAACATGTATTGCCGCGCTCGCATGGTTTGGCATGAATGGTGTGATGGCGCATGCGCCATTGGCTATGGCGGGATGCGGCTTAACATTTTCGATGTCGGCGATAGCAATGGCTGCGCATTTATCGGCCATGTATTGGCCCGGTTTTACTATCGGGCATTTCGTTATTCGGTTCGGTGCCTTGCCGACTGCACTTATGGGATTAGTGCTTCTTATCAGTGGTGGAGTGGGTATTCTCGTTCAAACATCATTGCTCGGCTTTACCGCATTCATGGCTATGGCTGGTTATGGATGGGGCATGGCAACCATTGGATCAACCGCCGCCATTCATCGCGCCGGTCATCCCTCTGTATTATCGCTAGCGGCGCATGACATGATTTTGTTTTTGAGTGCATTTGTCGGGGCGATGATGTTTGGGCGGCTTTAGAACGCTGCGCCAAATTACGATGCTGATAGATTAAGAAATACAATTGCAAGATTTAGAAGAGACGCGAACGCCACCCATGCCGCGTAAGGCAATTGGGTCAGCGCGGCTATGCGATCATATTTTGCAAAGGCCAGGATCATCACGATGACCGAAACTTCAAGACAAACAACAACGAGAAGCCCGACAGTCGGATTATGCATACCAAAAAAAACAATTGACCAAAGTGCGTTGAAAAAAAGCTGCAAGATGAAAATAATTGCGAGTTTAACAAGATCGCGTTGCGACTCGGGCCGACCCAGCACGCGCCATGCTGCATAAGTCATCAACGCATAAAGCAATGTCCATACGGGGCCGAAAATCCAATTTGGTGGATTGAACGAAGGTTTGTTCAACCCCTCATACCATTCGGGAATATTCGGGATGGTTGCGCGGCTGCCGATCGTTGCGGTGATGAAGACCAAGGCAGCGATGACTATCGCTTCAAGGATACGGGTCTTACGGCTCTTGTGAATAGCTCCGTCCAATTCGATTATCCCGTGTTGAGCGCTTTTGGATTGCGTTTAGGCCAAGGGCGTTGCGCGCACAGCCTTTGTCTCAATACGTATGAATTGAGAGACGGATCGATATAACCAAACAGGGATCAGCTGACCGGATCCGGTTCACGCCTCATCGGCTTCGACATTCAAGCGCGCGAAGCGCTCGGCTGACACATAGCCCAATGATTCCCGTTTCCGCGCTACGGAGAACCGTTCCTTGGCGGCGGCATACCAATCGAAGGGGGCGAGCGTGATCTCCGGCAGGATCTCTTTCTTGATCTTCTCCGGGGCCGCTGGTTTGGCGGGGGCTTTTACTTTGGCCGGCGCGACGGCCTTGGATGGCGTAGCGGCTTTGACAGGCGCGGACGTCTTTGTCGTGACGGGCGCTTTCACGGCACCCGGAGCCTTGGCCGAGGTCTTGGCCGACGCAACAGGGGCCTTGGCCTTTACATCTGTCTTTGTGGGGGCCGCAGGCTTCGCCGAAGCGGCAGGCTTGGGAGCGGGCACAGCTTTACTCTTTGCGGATGCCTTAGTAGCCGCAGAAACAGCCTTTGTTTCACGGGTTTTCGACTTCGAATCCGCCTTTGCCGCCGCTTTTTTAGCTAACGGGGCCAATTTGACCTTCACAGATGGAAGGGCTGTCTTCTTCTTGGTAGCCACGACCTCTACTCCAAACACGTAAAAAACCTTTACCTCAATTCAAGCACAACCCGCGGGTTGAGAAAACGAAAAAGCGCCGGGACTCGGTGATTACTCGCGAGACAGGTTAACGCAGGTTCAGGACGGTCATGGCGGGTTGCCCGGTATGAGACGGAATGTCGCGGGCTGAAGGACAGGGAACGGGCCTCAAGAAACCCATAGCGGCAGCCAAGTTTGCTCGACTCCAAACCCTTCCGATAGTTCCAACGCGACCATAGGCTGCGATAAGGCCAGAATTATTCGGGTAATTCTGACATCAGCCGTCAGGTCATACCCTGATTTCGATCTGATCCCCCCTCTTCTTTCGTATGCCGCCTTAGAAATTTTGTTTTTGTTGATTTTGTTTCAGATGGGTTTGGTGAAAATCATGGTTCGTGTTTTGGTCTTTCTAGCGGCTCTCTTGTTAGGCCCTCTAACAATATCTCAGACTATAGCGAATGCTCAGGATGCCAAACAAACGGTGTTTGGCGGCGTAAAGCTCGGCACGCGCGCCGACCAATTAGGCTTCAAAATTGATGAAGACCGCGCATGGTACGAATACAAAAACAAATATTATTTGACTGGAAGTTATGATCAAAAAGGCCATCCGATCTTTCAGATTCAACTCAACTGCTCAAATGCCAGTAAAAACGACGAAGTAAATGGAATCTCATGCAAGAATAAGCCTGACGATATTTTAAAGAAATTCGGCAATCAAATCTCAACAAGATGCGATAAAGATGAACCATCAGATTGGGCTGATTTCACGCGGGTGAACATATATTACAATCGGTCTACAAACCAATATTGGTATATAGACAAAGAGTCAGACTCAATATTTGCTCTAGGAATTTCGTCAGAATTTGACAATCCTTATTATAATTGCTTTCGAGAATTTTCTCTCGATGAAATCAATAAAATTCAATTAAAGCAAAATGCCGAAAAAGTTTTAAAAGACAATTTTTATGGTACTTCGGGGCGTACTTTGCTCAATCCATATACCGAGATAAACTATCATTTCGCAGAAGATAGTTTCCCGATTTATAAGATCGCCTTTTTATGTAAAAGTGTCGGGGAAGCGCCTAAACATAAGTTATCCGGATTCGGCTGCGGCAACAGCGGAACTGAAATTTATTCAGCCCTCGGTCCTGCCTTAGAGAAAAAATGCTATCCTCCTTTTAATGGCGAGCAAAGATTTGCGGCATATTACAATCCGAAAACACGCGAATACTGGGACGCGAATTCTGAAAGCGAACCAATCTATTCTTTTGGTTATTTGGATAATACCGAAAATAATTGGAGCGATTGCCTAAAGGCAAAAGATACCGCCGCAACAGCGAATTTCGGGAAGCCCGAGGAACTTTGGGAAAAAATATCGGATGCTGATTCTACAACAATATTTTTAGATACCAAAACAATGACAAGAAGAAATGGTGAGGTAAGGTTTTGGACCTATTATAAGTATATTGATCGGCGGTGCATGGCGTATTGTAACAACTACGCTAGAGCCGAAAAAGTAGATTCCGCGAAATTCTATATTGGGATTAATTGTAAAGAAGACCAGTATCGAATGTTAGGCTATGAATATTTTCAGATGCTTTCTGGTAATCGTATCACTTATGAATCAAGTGACGTTGTTGGAGAGTGGCGATCTATTATCAAAAGTGATGACGTCTTATTAAGAGACAAAGTCTGCGGCTGAATTAAAAAATTTTTAAATTATAGGAATTTTCTCATGCCTTAGATGTTTTATCGTGCACTTATAGTCTTACTCTTTTCTTTAATTTCACGGTATGCGATGGCAGATGAAATGACTGTTCAATCCTATCGAAAGGCAATTCTAGATGCACGAAACAAGGCTTATATTGAAGGCTATGTTGCCGGCATCGGCATTGGTGTATTCTACGCGTCTCTCTTTAATGTAAATCAACTTGACGAATAGCCGATCTTCTGTCCGCCGCAAAAACTTAAAATTTCTGGCTATGTTGTGATGGATTCCTTTAATGATTATATCAATAATCCTCCAATAAATGTCGAAGATTATCCGGTGGGTCTTGTTATGCCCTTTGCTTTACAGAGAACATTTCCGTGCGATTAAATCGTTAGTGTTCCGTTGGTTGCTCTATGATGATTCTCGGAACTCTTCGAAATTAAGGTAACGGCATCCTAGATGTTTTTTCAATTAACTTAATTTGTTTTACTGCAAGTTGTTCATTTTCTTAATGACGTCACCATAAAACGTGATCGTTCGAAGACAGTGATCGATGTTGTCCTTAAAATTATTTGCTGGCACAATACGCTTTAATATCATTATTAGATTAAGTTGAGCCGTCTCTTTTCCATGTTTCTCCCTATCCGAAATGGATTTTGACCAGGACGAATTGCATTGCTCAGAAAAGACAGGAAAAAGTGGGGTCAAATTATCTAATCCATTTTTTGCTTCAGGCGTTAGAATTCCTGAACGTTCTCCATACTCTTTGAAATACGCTAAGCAATAAGTTGGGTCATCAAGCATAAAGTTTGGATGTGGATCTTTATAACAGATATCGTTATTTTTTACAGTTTGATTGGCAGGGATATTTTTTTCTGGTTTATTGAGAGAATCATTTGGCAATGCTTTCACTGAAACATCTCGAAATACAAATCCACCCCGTGGGCAATCTATTTTGCCAGTGATTATAATTTTTTTTTCGATGTATTGTTTATATAACTGTTCTCGTCGATCAAATAACTCGATCTTGTCTAATTTGGTGACATTTGTTCCACATAATTCATCGACGCCTGATATTTCAATTGGCGCTTCGATTTCTAGAAAATATGGAACAAGAGATTCGGTATTCCAATTCGATCGATATCTTAATATTCCCGTTAGTTCGATCGTATCGCCTTCTTTAAAAGACTTATTTGAATTTTTTTGAGATTCATTTTTCTTGTTTGATGTATTCAGATTAGTTAAAATTGCTTGTTCAGCGGAACAACTGTCTTTTGAAAATTTCAATCCCATAAGTTTATTATAATATTTCTTAGCATCTGACTTTGTGATGTCAGATTTTAATGTGAAATCCAGAACGTTATCTTCAGACATTAAATGAATTTCATTTTCATTTGATTTATAGTTTGAGGTATTGTTTTTGTTATTTTCGCTGACTGAATAATGTAACC
>CANGPA010000043.1 GCA_947455645.1 Hyphomicrobiales bacterium
GAAATTTCCGGTGACAAGGTTCGCGTGAAAAATTCATATCGTAAATCGGTATGATAAAGATTATCTGAGGTTGAAGGGAGGCATAAAATGGTTTCAATCAATTGCGATATGGGCGAGGCCTTTGGTCTTTATAAGCTTGGCGATGATGAAGCCTTGATGCCGTTGATCTCGATTGCCAATGTTGCCTGCGGATTTCATGGCTCCGATTTCAATCATATGCGTTCAACAGTCCAGCTTGCGAAGAGACATGGTGTAAAGGTCGGCGCGCATCCGTCCTTGCCTGATTTGCAGGGTTTTGGACGGCGTGAGATGAAAATATCCCGAGAGGAAATGACCAACTGCATGATCTATCAGATTGGCGCTTTGAAGGGCTTTCTTGAGGCTGAGGGTATGGTACTTAATCATATCAAGCCACATGGCTCCCTATATGGTATGGCAGCACGCCAACCTGACATCGCGCATGCTGTTGCTGATGTTGCTGATATTTTTAAAGTACCGTTGCTCGGCATGATCAACACTTTGCATGAGACAGTTTATATCGAGCGCGGTCATCGTTTTATGTCGGAATACTATGCTGATCTAGATTACGCGGATGATGGTTTTGTTATTATCAAGCGGCAATATGATTGGAAGGATGCCACCGAAGCGGCCAGACGTGCAGTTGAAGCCGTCAAGACGGGTACAACTGTCTCCGTGAATGGAAAGACGGTTGCCGTGCGTGCTGATACGATCTGCATACATTCCGATTCACCGAATGCCGTTGCGATTGCAACTGCAGTTCGTGAGGCTGTTAAACCCCATCTCACAGCGGCGTGATGACGTTGCTTTGTTCAATTTAATCTTCAGAAGGACATATTAGTCATGGCGACCAAAGATATTCTTAGCCCTCTGCCAGGAACATTTTATCGCAAACCTTCGCCGGATGCCGCACCTTATAAGAATGAAGGTGATGTGGTTAAAAAAGGCGATGTGATCGGTCTCATCGAAGTCATGAAAAGCTTTCATGAAGTGCAGTCTGATGCGGATGGCACCATTGCTTCATTCGTCGCGGAGAATGAAGAGCCTGTTATGGCAGGACAACCGCTCATCACCTTGAATATTTGAGGGTTGTTTCGTGACGCGTAAAGTAAACACGCTCTTTATTGCTAACCGTGGGGAGATTGCCGTGCGCATCATTCGCGCGGCAAAGGAACTGCGTTTAAAGACAGTCCAGGCGCATAGTGTTGCAGACACAGAGTCTCTTGCCGTCAAACTGGCTGATGTTGCCGTCAATATTGGGTCCCCTGCGGCGTCAAAGTCTTATTTGAATGTTGAAGCGGTTGTTGCGGCTGCGGTTGCGAGTGGCGCGGATGCAGTTCATCCAGGCTATGGGTTTCTAGCGGAAAATGCGCGCTTTGCTGAAGCAGTGGAGGCTGCGGGATTAATTTTTGTCGGACCAACACCGCATCAAATTCGCATGATGGGTGATAAGGTTTCAGCGCTTGAAGCCGCGATTGCCGCCGGTGTTCCAACAGTGCCGGGAAGTCGTGGCCGTGTCGAAACACCTGAAGATGCAGCCAAAGTGGTCGAGCTCACAGGCTTTCCTGTAATGATAAAGGCGTCGGCGGGCGGCGGGGGGCGTGGCATTCGTGTTGCAAATTCACGGGATGAATTTGATCGGCTCATGCCGCAGGCTAGCGCAGAAGCGCTTGCCGCCTTTGGCGATGGTGGACTCTATATTGAGAAATTTGTCGCTAGCGCTCGTCATGTCGAAGTGCAGGTACTGGGTGATGGCTATGATGTCGTCCATTTCTTTGAACGTGAATGTTCCTTACAGCGTCGTCGCCAGAAAGTTTGGGAAGAGGCTCCAGCGGCCATGCTTCCCGAGGATGTTCGCGCGCGGCTTTGCCAATCGGCCGTGAATCTTGCCAAGGCCGTGAACTATCGCGGTGCGGGTACAATTGAGTATCTTTACGATGAGACGACTCGTGACTTCTATTTTCTTGAAATGAATACCCGTATTCAAGTTGAACATCCTGTTACCGAGATGATTACCGGTTTTGATCTCGTACGTGAAATGATTCGCATTGCGATGGGCGAGCGGTTACGCATGCGGCAGAGTGATATTGTCATGCGTGGCCATGCCATTGAATGTCGTATTAATGCTGAAGATCCGGCAAAAGGCTTCATGCCCGCACCCGGTACAATTGAATCACTCACAATTCCAGGTGGTGCCGGTGTTCGCTTCGATACCTTGCTCTACCAGGGCTACACTGTGCCGCCGTTTTACGATTCACTCCTGGGAAAGCTAATTGTCTGGGATGAAAATCGGGACGCCGCATTGGACCGCATGCAAAGAGCTTTGAAGGAATTAACAATCGGTGGCCTTAAAACGACGAAGCCGCTTCATCTCGCTTTGGCAGCAGATCCGGATGTGCGGGCAGCGCGTTTTGATACTCAATTTTTAGAAGCTTGGCTTGAGCATCGTGCCGCGATGCTTGAAGATCATTAACGGAATAAAAGGGAGGGCAGGAAGAGATGAAGACAAGATACTCTTTCGGCGGCGACGAACACGTCTTCGTCGAGTGCGACGAGGAAATGTCGCTGCAGGCCTTTTTTAAAGGCCTGTCGATGACCAATGCGGTACGCGAAAGCAAGATCAAGGGTGTAACCGAGATTTGCCCTGCGAACGCATCCTTTCAGATCAAGTTTGATCCGGATGTTATTTCGCCTGACGATATGTTGGCCGAACTTAAACGGCTCGAAGTCAGCGCATCCAAAGGTGTGTCTTCCATCAAAACACGCATTATTGAAGTGCCTGTTCTTTATAATGATCCGTGGACGCATGAAACTTTGATGCGGTTCCGCGAGCGTCATCAAGATCCCAATAGCACCGATATCGAATATGCTGCCCGGATCAACAATCTCGAGACGGTGGATAATTTCATCAAGGCGCATTCGGGATCGCCTTGGTTTGTCTCAATGGTCGGTTTTGTTGCGGGTCTTCCGTTTCTCTACCAAATGGTCGAACGCGGTCGGCAGATTGAAGTGCCAAAATATCTCCGTCCGCGAACCGATACGCCAAAACTCACTGTTGGTCATGGCGGATGTTTCAGCTGCATCTATTCTGTGCGCGGTGCGGGTGGATATCAGATGTTTGGCGTTACGCCGATGCCAATTTATGATCCAGCGCAGTCGATATCCTATCTCAAGGATTTCATGATTCTTTTCCGGCCCGGTGATATTGTGAAATGGCGTCCGATTGATCGGCCGGAATATGATCAAATCGTCGCAGATGTTGATGCGGGTAAATTTGTCCCCCGCATTCGCGAAGTCAATTTCTCTCTTGAAGAATTTGAACGCAACATTGACGGCTACAACAAGAAACTCGAGGAGACGCTCTATGGCCATTAAGGTTGTCTCACCCGGCCTCTCTACGACGGTTCAGGATCTTGGCCGTCCGGGCTATTATCACATTGGCATTCCGCTTTCGGGTGCGATGGATCGTGCTGCGCTCGCGGCTGCCAATTTGCTCGTCGGCAATGACGAGAGTGCTGCGGGTCTCGAAGTTGTCTTCATGGGACCTGAGCTTGAATTTACGGCACCGACGATTGTTGCTGTAACGGGCGGTGAAATACCGCCAAAGCTTAATGGAACGCCTTGTGAAACCTGGGCGAGTTTCGCTGTGAAATCGGGTGATGTCCTTTCATTCGATTTTTTGAAAGCGGGCGCGCGGGCCTATATTGCGATTGCCGGCGGCGTTGATGTGCCGGTGGTTCTTGGCAGTCGATCAACCTATACGCTCGGTGCTTTGGGTGGTCATGAGGGACGTAAGCTCATGGCGGGTGATGTTTTGCCGGTCGGAGTCGCTTCCTCAAAAGCACGTGCGGGTCGTTCGCTCGAACAAAAATTGCGTCGTAAAACGAGTAATCCCGCTGAACTGCGCATGTTGCCGGGGCTCTATTGGCATCGCATAACTGAGGAAGCCGGTAAACATTTCCTGTCCGATACATGGAAGGTGGCTCCCGAAGCGGATCGTATCGGATATCGCTTCCGCGGGGGAAAGCCGATTGATTTCGTTCCACGTACGCCCCCGTTCGGTGCCGGATCGGATCCATCAAATATCGTCGATGCGTGTTATCCTTACGGATCAATTCAAGTGCCAAGTGGTACTGAACCGATCGTTCTTCATCGCGATGCGGTATCGGGCGGGGGCTATTTCATGGTCGGTGCCGTGATCGCCGCCGATATGGATTTGATCGCACAGCTTCAGCCTCATATGCCGGCACGATTTGTGGCGGTCGATATGCCGACAGCTCTTGCCGCACGCAAAGATATGAATGCTCAGGCTGCGGCCGTGCGCGCGTCACTTCAATCATAAAACTCATTCTGAAAGTGGAATCTAAATCATGCAAAGCACTTTTTCGCTTCTGAAACACTGGAGCATCCGACGTAGCCTTACGCGGGACGCGGTTCTTGTTGTTGTGGGATCGCTTCTTCTTGCCATCTCGGCAAAGGTCCAGGTTCCATTCTGGCCTGTGCCAATGACGATGCAGACTTTTATCGTTCTGATGCTCGGCGCACATGCGGGGTTTCGTGTTGCGGCTCCAACGGTCGCGCTTTATTTGATTGAAGGCGCTGTCGGACTGCCTGTATTTTCAACAGGTGCGGGTCTTGCTTTTATGGCAGGTCCAACTGGTGGCTATCTCGTTGGCTTCCTTGTGTCGGCTCTCGTCGTGTCCGGTTTGTTCGCGAAGGGGTTTGGTCGCCAACTTCCCTTAGCTTTAGGCATTTTTGTTTTGGGTGATGCCTTGATCATGGGTCTCGGCTTTGCTTGGCTATCAAGCTTGATTGGTCCGGAGAAGGCCTTCGCCGTTGGTGTGCTCCCGTTTATTCCAGCGGAAGCATTAAAAGTTGCTTTAGCAACCGCTTCAGTCGTCGTGACGCGGGTGCGTCAAGTCGATACGAATTGAGATTGCTGGGTTTCTTTTTTCCATAAGCTCTAGTAACTTTGAATTATCGTGATCGGTTGGGTGGTCCCGCCCGTTCGCGATATTCTTTTGGTGAAAGGCCAAAGCGCGATTTGAAGGCGCGCGAAAACTGTGCGTGATCGCCAAATCCCCAACGATACGCAATTTCTGCAACCGTTTGGCGATTGGTTGGATCTTTCAACGTCTCGCGGCACGCTTCCAATCTCTGCTCACGAATCCATTGTCCAAGTGTTTGATTTGTATCGCGCAACAATTCGTGAAGATATCGCGTCGAAATCTCGCATCCTCGTGCGACCATTTCAGGATCAAGGTCGAATCGACCCAGATTTTTCCGAACAAAGCTTTCTATGCGCGTCAAATGCGCGGCACGGACGGTCGAAGCACCTGACGTTAAAGTCCGCTCATCGGATTTCAGCGACAACACCAACATATCAATCAGTTGTCGCCCGAGAACCGTGCGGCTTTCTTGGCTCATAGTTGAAAAACGACGCGGTACCAGATGCAGCATATCGGTGAAGAGGCCGCCCGCACCGTTGGCGGCGTCAAATTCCATGCTGCAGAAGCGGTCGGGGGAGCGGATCTGATGTCCAAGCGCCTTGGCCTCGATTTTTAGAACCCATAAATCCGCAGCTTCTGCATGGCTGAATTCGTAAGGCTCATGGCTACGTTCAATGATGAACCCGCCAGGATTACATCGTACGTCCTTACCGCATTGCGAAAAGAAAATTTCCGATTTAGCCGGAACTGTAACGAGGAAATGTTCTTCCCGCTCGTTGAGAAAATGGCGGGAGAGGCGCTGGTAACGAAGCGCCTCTGAGGTCAATCGAGACAGCGACAGATCGCCCAACTGCCAAATTTTCAATTCGCCCGTGAATTGGTTCGGCTCGCGAAATTCAAGATCAAGCGGAAAATAAGTCGACGCAATCACGTCGTGCCAGTGGCGACTGCGGCGCTCAGGCTCAATCAGGGCGGTCGAAAATTCTTTGGTGGCGGCGTTTATCACAGTTCCCCGCGCAATGTTTTGATTGCCTAAGTGAAGGCTGGATTGCACGCCAAGTCAAGGAAGGGAGCGCGCGTTGCAAAGACCAATTTAGCGCCATCTGCCTAAATTGGCCTCAATTCTGAAAAAGCGACGAGGGAGGATGTTTCATGAGAAAGCCCAAAGCACAAAAGGCCTCGGCAAAGAGCGGCAGTGCAACAAAGACGGCCAGGTCCAAAAGCATCTCAAAAAAATCAACGCCTCGTAAAGTCGCCGCCAAGACAGCGCCTTCATCGTCGGCTCGGACGAAACGTGCAGCGGTTGACCCGATTACGCTGTCCGTTGTTCGGGGCGTGCTTGAAACAACCCAACGTGAAATGACCTTGGCGCTCGAGAAAACCGCGCGTTCAAGCGTGTTCAATCTTGCGCATGATTATTCAACTGCCATTTTCGATGCCAAGCCTGAAATGATTTTGCAGGGCCAGGATATTCCGATCCATCTCGGTTCGCTGATGCCGGCAATGAAGGCCGTTGCAACCTATTTTGGCGACGATATTCATGAAGGCGATCTCATTCTTCACAATGATCCGGCTTTTGGCGGGAGCCATGCGATTGATACCTGCATGTATAAGCCCGTCTTTTACAAAGGAAAGCTCGTCTATTGGACCGTATGTAAAGGGCATTTGACCGATATCGGCGGACCGGTCCCGGCAGGGTATAACCCAAATGCAAAAGAGATCTATGCGGAGTGCCTACGGATTCCGCCGATCAAAATTTGGGATCGTGGTAAGCCTCGCAATGATGTTCTCAATATGATTTTTACAAATATGCGTGCGCGTCGTGACCAAGAGGGCGATTTCAATGCGCTGATTGGTGCGTGCCAGGTCGGCGAGCGTAACCTCCTTGCGATGATTGACAAATATGGCAAGCAACAAGTTGATTCTTGCGTCGGCGAGTTACTCGATATGGCCGAGCGCCATATGCGGTCTTTGATCAAGCAAGTGCCTGACGGTGCTTATGAAGGCGTTGCTATTCTTGAAGATGCAGGTCACGGATTTGGTGATTTCGAAATCAAAGCCAAAGTTACAATCAACGGCGATAATTGCCACATTGCAATTTCAAGTCCGCCGCAGATTCCCTATTTCATTAATTCCTACGAAGGTAATTCGCACTCCGGTGTTTATCTCGGTTTGATGATGTTTGCGCAATTGCCGCCGCCCTATAATGAAGGTCTTTATCGTTGTGTCTCTTTAGATTTCGGCCCGAAAGGAACGATCTGTAATGCAAAGGAACCAGCGCCGCATATGAATTGCACGACAACGCCGATGGAGACATTGACCGATGCTGTGCGTCTCGCCTTTGAAAAGGCGGTTCCTTCAAAAGTTTCCGCGTCGTGGGGCCATGCCAATGGCCTTAACATTGCGGGTTGGGATACACGTCACGATGAAGAATATGTCACAATGGTACTGGCCACCATAATTTCAGGTGCAGGCGCAACGCCCAAGCAAGATGGCTGGCACGCGGTAGGCCCTGAATGCTGCTTTGGTGCTCTGACATCGGGCGATATCGAACTGCTGGAATACTCCTATCCGATCATTATTCACCGTTATGGTTTGATGGAAGACTCTGGAGGCGCCGGCGAATTCCGCGGTGGCTCAGGCACAGCCTGGGAAGTCGAGCCGCTCGATAAGGAAATGACTTTTATTATGTTCGGTGAGGGACGTCGTATTCCTGCCGTAGGCGCGGCAGGTGCATCATCGACGATGATTGAACAGAAGGTGGGGCGGCTCGAGCGCTGTAAAGACGGAAAAGTTGAGGTCATCAAGGACAACATCATCGGGACGATTAATCCCGGCGAGACTGTTACCAATATGAACCCAGGTGGTGGCGGATTTGGCCATCCGTTTAAGCGATCAGTCGAAAAAGTGGTTTGGGATGTAAAGAACGGCTTGGTTTCAATCAAAGGAGCGCGTGCCGATTACGGTGTTGTGATCAAGGATAAGGCCTCGCTCGAGGTGGATCACGCAGAGACCGCGAAATTGCGTGGCACACACGCAGCCCATTGAACCTGTCGACATTCAGAAAGAGATAAATTCATGCGTAGTAAATATCGTCTTGGCATTGATGCTGGTGGCACATTCACGGATTTCGTTTTGGCTGATCGTAGTGGCAATATCCGTCTCTTCAAAGCGCTTTCAACGCCTGCTGATCCCACTTTGGCCATTCGAAATGGCTTAAAACTTATCTCTGATGATGTTGGCGAAAGCCCGGAAGAAATCGTTTCAAATTGCGACCTGTGCATCAATGGAACAACTGTTGGATTAAATGCACTAATACAGCATAAAGGCGGTAAGACGGGTTTGATTTGTACGGCAGGTCATGAAGATTCTATTGAAATCCGGTTAGGCCATAAAGAAGATGGCTATCGCTATGATGCGGAATATCCGGCAGCCGAAATGCTTGTGCCGCGTTATTTACGTAAAGGCGTTCGTGAGCGTGTTGTTTCTGATGGCTCGATCAAAACACCGATTCATGAAGAAGACGTTCGCACCGCCTGTGAGCTGTTTATTAAAGAAGGCGTTGAGACCGTTGCGATTTCCTTTGTTTGGTCTGTTCTTGACGGTCGGCATGAACGTCGTGCCGCAGAAATCGTACGCGAGATGATGCCGCAGGCAATTCTAACGGTCGGTTCAGAACTCTACCCCCAAGTTCGCGAATACACGCGCACATCGACCGCCGTAACCAACGCCTACCTTGCCCCAATTTTGCGCCGTTACGTCGCGGCTGTTGATTCATATTTCAAATCGCTTGGTGCGAAATATCCGGTGCGCTATTTCCAGTCGAATGGGGGTCTGGCAATTGGTCAGGCGATGACGGATCGGTCCGTCTATGCAATTAATTCTGGTCCTGCTTCGGCGCCACAAGCGGGTCTCTTTGTTTGCGAACCCTTCAAGCATAAGAACGTCATAACCGTCGATATGGGTGGAACATCATTCGACATCACCTTGACTAAGGACGGAGTAACTAACGTCAACAAGAATATCGATTTTCTTCGTTATCGAATCGGCGTTCCGATGATTCAGGTGGAAACGCTCGGTGCCGGTGGCGGTTCGATTGGATGGATTGATTCACTCGGCCTGTTGCAAGTTGGCCCGCAAAGCGCTGGTTCTGATCCCGGACCGGCATGTTACGGACAAGGCGGCAAGGATCCCACAACGTCCGACGTTAATCTCGTTCTCGGCTATCTCAACCCCGATGGTTTGCTCGGTGGCCGCTTGCCGCTCGACAAAAAGAAAGCCGAACAAGCACTCAAGAAAGTGGCCGATCCACTCGGCATTTCAGTCGAGCGTGCCGCCTATGGCATGTACACGATCGTTAACAATAATATGGTCAATGGTATCCGTCGTGTGTCGGTCGAGCGTGGCTATGATCCGCGCGATTTCGTTCTCGTCGGGGCGGGTGGTGCGACGGCTGCGCATATAACGGCCCTTGCGCGTGATATGGGCATTAAAACTGTTATTCTGCCGAAACTGGCGTCTGGCCTATGCGCTTTTGGTCAGATTATTTCGGATGTGAAGTATAATTATATGGCAACGAGTCCAGAGCGTCTGGATAATAAACAAGCCTATGATCGTATCGATAAATTGTTTAAGCAAATCGAAAAGCAAGGTGTTGCTCATCTTGAAAGTGATGGTTTCAAGAAGGGGCAGATTGCGATAAAGCGCTCAATGGATATGCGCTATGTTGGCCAGGTGCATGAATGTACAGTTGAGATTGGAACATTCGATGTTACCGAAAAAACAATCGGTAAAATTATCGAAGCGTTCCACAAGCGCCATGAAGAGCTCTATACATATTCAGAGCGCCAGAGCACGGTTGAAATCGTCAATATCGAATCAACGCTCTATGGTAAGGTTGATAAACCGAAGGCACCGAAACTGGGCCGCGGGACCCCACCAGCCAAAGCGATTAAGGCGAAGCGGATGGCGATATTTTCGGCCGATGGGAAAGCCAAGCGCACGCCCGTCTATGATGGTTCGAAGTTGGGGGCTGGTTCCAAGATTTTAGGTCCAGCTATCATCGAAGAAATCACAACTACGATTGTCATCGAACCCGGCTGGACCGCGCGACTGGATGTCAGTGGCTCTTATGTTATAACGCATAAAGGGTAATTGTTGCGGGTAGGGATTTAACGAGTACTTGTCTGACAGGAAGTTCAAACGGAGGACGGCCAATGGCGTTCAAATGTGATATTCCGGCGCGCCCTACGGTTCAGCTCGATGATGAAGTATGTCGGATCACACGTTGGGATTTTGAGCCCGGCGCTGCCACCGGCTGGCATGAACATGGATGGCCTTATTTCGTGACGATGCTCGTTGAAGGCGTGCTTGCCATTCATGATGGCGAAAAGGTAACGGAAGTGCCGCTTGCCGCGGGACAGTCTTATCGTCGTCCTTCGGGTATCCGTCATGATGTCATGAATGCATCCAAGCACCCGATTGCGTTCGTTGAAATTGAATTGAAGGCCTGAGTAACTGGCTAAAAAATAAAGAGGCAATATTATGGTTGATAATGCAGGGTTAGCCACGCGGCGCACTGAGTCGATTTCGCGGGGCGTTGGCGTTACCACACAGATTTATGCTGATCGCGCAGAGAATGCGGAGATCTGGGATGTTGAAGGCAAGCGCTATATTGATTTCGCGGCCGGCATTGCCGTTGTGAACACGGGTCACCGCCACCCTCGCATCATTGAAGCTGTGAAAAAGCAGCTCGATCGATTCACGCATACCTGCCATCAGGTTGTCCCTTATGAAAATTATGTCGAACTTGCTGAGCGGTTAAACAAGGCGGTTCCTGGTAATTTTGCAAAGAAGACAATCTTCGTTTCAACCGGTGCCGAAGCCGTTGAGAATGCAATCAAGATCGCGCGTGCGGCAACCGGGCGTTCGGCCGTAATTGCTTTCACGGGCGCCTTTCATGGCCGTACCTTCATGGGTATGACGCTTACTGGCAAAGTGCAGCCCTACAAAGTGGGCTTCGGTGCAATGATGCCGGATGTCTTCCATGTACCATTTCCAATTGAGCTACATGGCATCAATGTCGATGAATCGCTCCATGTACTCGATAAGCTTTTTAAAGCTGATGTCGATCCGAAGCGTGTCGCAGCAATTATCATTGAACCGGTACAGGGTGAGGGCGGATTCTATCCAGTGCCACAAGCGTTGATGAAAGCCTTGCGCGCCTTGTGTGATGAGCATGGGATTCTTTTTGTTGTCGATGAAGTTCAAACAGGGTTCGCCCGCACAGGAAAACTCTTCGCTATGGAACATTACGGTATTGATGCCGATCTTGTGACGATGGCGAAAGGTCTTGCTGGCGGCTTCCCTCTTGCGGCTGTTACTGGTCGGGCTGAGGTGATGGATGCGGTCAATCCCGGCGGCCTCGGTGGCACTTATGCGGGCAATCCGATCGGGATAGCCGCAGCCAATGCCGTGCTTGATGTTATTGAAGATGAAAAACTCTGTGATCGCGCTGAGCAATTGGGCTCACGTTTGAAACAGCGTTTGCAATCTTTGCGTGCAGATGTTCCCGAGATTGCCGACATTCGTGGTCCCGGGTTCATGAATGCGATTGAATTCAATTTGCCGAAATCCGATAGGCCTCACGCGGATTTCGCCAATGCGGTTCGTGTAAAAGCACTTGAAAAAGGTCTTATTCTTTTGACCTGCGGCATTTACAACAATGTCATTCGCTTTTTGTCGCCAATCACAATCCAAGACTCAGTGTTCAATGAGGCGTTGGACATTATTGAGGCCTCTATTCGTGAAGTTTCCAAAGCGGCAAAATAGTTAGTTGCGCCGTAAGGTACTGGAAACTCAGTAATTGCCGGGACAATCTCGGCATTATTGGAATTTCCGAACCCTGCGCGCTACCGCGCTTCCGCTTGATGGATTAGATGAAATAATCTTCAAGGCCGCTTCGCTGTCTCTGAGCTTCAATTTAAGCCGTTGCCCTTCCGTTGGACCCGCATATGCCCTATTGGCAAGGTTCAAATTTGAACTTCAGGGCTTTGAGGGCGCATGATCCGTATCGAGAATATCAGCAAACAGAATGGGCATCAGATTCTCTTCATTGAGGCGTCCGCCGCGCTGCAAAAGGGCGAGAAAGTTGGGCTGGTCGGCCCGAACGGTACCGGTAAATCCACTTTATTCCGCATGATCACGGGTCAGGATGTGCCGGACGAGGGACAAATTTCGACCGACCGCGGCATTGTCATTGGGTATTTCAGCCAAGATGTTGGTGAGATGGCTGGCCGCAGTGCGGTGGCTGAAGTGATGGAGAGTGTCGGTCCCGTAAGCGCGGTGGCTACGGAATTGAAAGCCCTCGAGGCTGCCATGGCCGATCCAGATCGCGCTGGCGAGATGGATGAGATCATTGAGCGTTATGGTGAAGTACAAGCAAAATTCGAGGAGCTTGACGGCTATGCGCTCGAAAGCCGTGCCCGGGAAGTGTTAGCCGGCCTGAGCTTCAGCCAAGAAATGATGGAGGGTGATGTCGGCGCACTCTCAGGCGGCTGGAAAATGCGCGTGGCATTGGCGCGTATCTTGTTGATGAAGCCAGATGCGATGCTTCTCGATGAGCCGAGCAACCATCTTGATCTTGAAAGTCTCATCTGGCTGGAGAATTTTCTAAAGGCCTATGATGGCATGTTGATGATGACATCGCATGATCGCGAATTCATGAATCGCATTGTAACGAAGATCGTCGAGATTGATGGCGGTGAACTGACCACATATTCGGGTGATTATGAATTCTATGAGCAACAACGGGCACAAAATGAGCGGCAACAGCAAGCACGTTTTGAGCGTCAACAATCGATGCTGGCAAAAGAGTTGAAATTTATTGAGCGCTTCAAGGCACGAGCATCGCATGCCGCGCAGGTGCAAAGTCGTGTGAAGAAGCTGGAAAAAATTGATCGTGTGGAACCGCCGCGTCGGCGGCAAACTATTCTGTTTGAATTTCCACCTGCACCCCGTTCGGGTGAGGATGTGGTTTCGTTAAAAAATGTCCACAAGCGCTATGGCAGTCGTAGCATCTATGAAGGTCTCGATTTTCAAGTGCGGCGCAGAGAGCGGTGGTGTGTGATGGGTGTCAATGGCGCCGGTAAGTCGACATTGCTTAAGCTGGTAACGGGCAGTACCGAGCCCGATGATGGTCGTGTGACGCTCGGCGGTAGTGTAAAAATGGGCTATTTCGCCCAGCACGCGATGGAGCTTCTCAACGGCGAACATACGGTTTTTGAGTCACTCGAATCGACATTTCCGCAGGCCGGCCAGGGATCACTCCGGGCCTTAGCGGGATGCTTTGGGTTCTCGGGAGATGATGTAGAAAAGAGATGCCGTGTTTTGTCAGGGGGAGAGAAGGCGCGTCTCGCGATGGCCCGTATTCTTTTCGATCCACCTAATTTTTTGGTTCTCGATGAGCCAACGAACCATCTTGATCTGTTTACAAAGGAAATGCTGATCAAGGCGCTCGCCGATTATGACGGTACGATGCTGTTCGTATCACATGATCGCCATTTTCTCGCTGCCCTGTCCAATCGAGTTTTAGAGCTCACGTCAGCGGGCATTCACCAATATGGCGGGGGCTATACCGAATATGTTGCAAGTACCGGCCAGGAGGCTCCCGGTCTTCACAGTTGAGGTGCTCTTTATAGTTGCGGCAGTCTCTATCACTGAGGTGCCGCATCAGTTTCAGATTGAAAGACGATGCCAATAATTGGTGAAATCAATTCCGGCTTGATATTCAGAAAAACGGAGCCATCAAAACTTTGAAAATGGCAAAAATCCTGTTTTTCTTGAGATAACAATGTTCCTGCGTGAAAATAATTGTCTAATTTGATAACTACCCGTTTTCCAACCAAATTTTCTGCCGTTGTAGCAGATCCGATCAGCAAAACATCGTTTTTAAATAAAACGGGCTGATATTTTTCGGTGTCGATTGATACCGCGCTTGCATCCGTTACGAGGGTGAAAGGCGGCGTTATGGTTTTGGGTTCACTCATAGAGTCTGAAGGTACGATAGACTTTTCCCCCACATCACAAATCGACCCAATCACGCTTATTTTTCTATGTTCAACATAGGTCCCGTAGGCCAACCAAGCCGCCGGGACACGAAACGCACTGGAGTACCGCAACAAATCTGCGTCTTTAATGCCACGCGAACCATTTTCGTGACCACTATACGTTCCATAAGGCACACGAAGAAAATCCGCTGCCGCTTTGGCCGTATCAAAGCCACGCGCAAGGCGCGCTTCTCTCAATCGATCTGAACGTTCACTGAGATCTGTCAATTTTGCAATAGCCTCATTTTGCCCAGGAGTACTTCAGGATGCATTTTGGTGTCGATTTCAAACGCCGGTTACAGGAAAATAAGGACGACATGATTAGTCTAAAAATCTATGCAAATCTGATTTTCGGACGCGGTTTCTGATTAAAATAAAGATACCAGTTCAACGAAAAAATATCCAATAAATACAATTACTTACACCAATAACTATATTTCGCTTTAGGAAATAAGCCGGACAAGCGTTTTTGTTACCGTCTTATGCTCTAAATCCGTGATCACCATCAGGAAAAAATACCTGAATTTATGGTAATATGAAATTTTTATATATGATTATGAACAAATTACAATAAATATGATAGCATTGTTATTATGTAATCGAAAAATTAGATATATATTAGCTCAATTAAATTAGAATTGTTGAATAAGTAAAAATTATACATATATAACAGTCGTTTATTTGGTTTCTTCTAACGTTACCGATTGGTAATTAAGAAGTTCTGTGCCCAAGCAAAAGCGCCGAAATATAATGCATAATGCATAATCTTTTATGGAGTGGTTCGGCGCTATCTGATTCTGCTTTAAGCGGAATATTCGCTCCTGTGGCGCTGAGCTTATGTGCACCGTTCTCGAAGAGTGCTGGAATGAACCGCCACACCAATATCAGCTATCCTATTGATTTTAATAAAAAATAATCAAATTAAAATGCTATTTGCATAAATTATTTTAAATATTTGACTAAATTATGCATAAAGCGTAATTGATACGCAGTGCTGCGTAGGGCTCGCAGACAGTTTGGGTTGCCAAACGATATCCCGAGCCTTGGCAGGTTGTGTTGTTTTTTGTGGGAGTACTGTGATGAAAGTCCGGATTGCGAGTGGAACAAGCCTTACTGTAACCGCTGCAGAGGCCGAGGGTAATATCTATTCCGGCTCAGGTAATCTCGAAATCACGGATACCAGTCCAGCTTTTTCAAGCGGAACAACCTCTTTCAGCGGAATAAAGGGCGATCTCGTTTTTGACGGCCCGATTACATTGTCGTCGGGCGCAAGCATAAAGTTGACCGCTGCCCAAGCGGATGGTTTGACGGTCTCTGGCTCCGGCAGTGTCGTTATCAAGAGCAAGACAGTTTCAGCTGACACCGATCTATCAGATATATCCGCAACACATCTGTACTTTGGTAAGACTGGGACGGCGGTAACGTTGAAATCTGGCGTCACGCTTACGATGAATGTCGATCAAGTATCTGCGACAACAATTAAAGGCAGTGGTACGATTGCCGTTTCAGACACCGTTGCCAATTTAGTTTCCGATGCCGGAGCCCATGTCACCGGTTCGATCGACGTGACGATAAAGGATGCGATTTCGATTGCCAATCTCACAACGATTGACGGCTATACCTCGGGTTCGGTCGACTACTCGACTTCGGGTATCGAGGATACGGTTGCCAATCTGATTGTAGATGGTGGTGATTA
>CANGPA010000044.1 GCA_947455645.1 Hyphomicrobiales bacterium
CGGTTCGGGCAAATTGCCGGAATTTCTTGATTGGGTAAGACAACGCTCGGCTTTGTTTCGGGGGTCTATGCTCGGTACTTTGCTGCGCGATGAAGGGTTTCACTTCGGCCAGCTTGGTGCCTTTATCGAGCGCGCAGACAACACGGCGCGTATTTTGGATGTGAAATATTATGTCCTGCTCCCCACCAATGAATCGGTGGGCGGCGATCTTGATGCGTTTCAATGGGAAACGATTTTGCGTTCCGTTTCCGCGCATCGCTCCTATCGCCATGTTTACAAGGATCGCTATCGGCCCTGGAATATCGCGGAATTTCTGATCCTACGCCAAGAAATGCCGCGCTCCTTCCGCTTTTGTTACGGCTGGATCGAACGATCTCTCGAAGGGCTTGCGGATATTTTGGGGCAGTCGATACAAAGCCGATTTGATTCTGCCTCAATCTTGAGTGATTTGAAAAACGCGTCAATGGACGATATTTTCCAATCCGGATTGCATGAATTCCTGTCTGATTTCATCAAACGCAACAATGATCTGTCGAGCCGTATCGCTCACGATTTCCATTTTCTATAAAGATCATTGGCCCTTAACATGTTGATCGCAATCAAACACCGCACCTCCTATCAATACGAACGTCCGTTCAATCACGCCGTGCAATCCTTGCGCATGCGGCCCCCGAGCGGCAAAAGCCAACGCGTGCGCGACTGGATCATTAGCTGCCCTGGCATCGAGCACGCGGCACACTATACGGATTCCTTCGGCAATGAGGTTGATCTCGTCACCCCGCCGGGGGCCCATGCAAGCCTCGAAATTCTCGCGGAAGGCGTGATTGAAACCATCGATACGGCGGGTGTTGCAGGCTTTACCGGAGAAATGTTGCCGCCTGCGATTTTTTTACGCCCGACGGCCACCACAGCCGGATCGGACGCCATTCACGCACTGGCACGCGATGCCGCGCGCGGATCGCGACTTGAAACCTTGCATGCGCTTCTGTCTGCCATTCATGGCACCGTTGCCTATGACACCGATGCGACCCATGCGCTCACCACGGCTGCTGAGGCGTTCAAAGCAAGGCGCGGCGTCTGTCAGGATCATGCGCATATTTTCATTGCGGCTGCGCGGGCGCTCGCTATTCCGGCACGCTATGTCACAGGCTACCTCCTCGTTGAAGGGGACGACGCGGCCGCCGCCCATCATGCGTGGGCGGAAGCCTATACCGAAGATCTCGGCTGGATCGGCTTTGATGCGGCCAATGGCATCTCGCCGACCGAATGCTATGCGCGCCTTGCGATCGGTTTTGACGCGGCTTCGGCCGCGCCCGTGCGCGGCACAATGCGGGGCGCAGGTTCGGAGGCGCTCAGCGTCGAGGTTGTGGTGCGCGCCGGACAACAGTAAAAGATTTCCCAAATTCTGGACTTGCGGAGCATCGAATGACCTATTGCGTTGGCTTGCGCCTTGATGAGGGCATTATATTTGCCTCGGACACACGCACGAATGCGGGGTTCGACAATATCGCTGTCTTTCGCAAAATGCATGTCTGGGAAAAAAAGGGCGATCGCGTTCTGGTTCTGTTGTCGGCAGGCAATCTGGCGGTCACGCAATCGGTGATTTCAAGCCTCAATGAACAAATCGATGCGGCAGCCGAGACTGGCGAAGCATCGCTTGTCACCGTTTCAACGCTCTATCAGGCGGCGCGCCTTGTGGGCGAAGCGGTGCGCACGGTGCGGCGTCTGGATGGTCCGGCGCTGGAGGCCAATAATGGCGTATTCGCCTGTTCCTTTATTCTGGGTGGACAAATTCACGGCGAACCGCCGCGCATGTTTCAAATCTATGCCGAAGGCAATTTCATCGAGGCGACGAAGGACACGCCTTTCTTCCAGATCGGCGAGCATAAATATGGCAAGCCTATTCTTGATCGCGTCGCACGCCCCGACATGACGATGGGCGAAGGCGCCAAGGTGATCCTCATCTCCTTCGACTCAACCTTGCGCTCCAATCTTTCGGTGGGCATGCCGATTGACCTTTTAATGTACGAGCGCGACTCGCTCGAAATTTCCTATCAAAGACGCATCTCGCAAAATGACCCCTATTTTGAAAAACTCTCGAAGGGTTGGTCGGGCGCGTTGCGCGAAGCGTTCAAGAACATTGATAATTATCGTGAACCGTCCGCTTTATCAGATCAGACCTCGTTTGCGCTCGAAGCCAAACCGAAATCATGAGCCCCGCTAATCTTCAACTGACGATTGGTGTCGATGGCGGCGGCACACGCTGTCGCGTGCGCATTCGCGATCAGCGCGGACACTGTCTTGGTGAAAGCGAAGGAGGCGCATCGAATGTGCATTCGAACATCACAGCGGCGCTCTCAGAAATTCGCTCAACGATTCAAAATGCGTTATTGAATGCGGGACTCGACGAGACGACATGTGGGGACGCGGCGATTGGTCTCGGGCTTGCCGGTGTGATGGCGCGGGATGATGGCGCGGGCGTGCGCGAGGCATTTTCGAATTTCAAACAGATCTATGTTGAAAGCGATGCGATTGCAGCCTGTATGGGCGCGCATGCAGGACAAGATGGTGGACTTGTGATTGCGGGCACGGGATCAGCGGGTGCGTTACGCATCAAGGGACAATCCATCGGCATTGGGGGTCGCGGTTTTCGCATTGGCGACGAAGGCTCGGCGGCACGTATCGGATGGGACGCGCTGCGACAAGCATTACTTGCCGCCGATGATCTCAAGCCTGCATCGGCCTTAACGCGCGCTTTGATGAAACGCTTTTCCGATGATCCGCGTGCGGTGACGCATTGGGCATCTGAAGCGCGCGGCGGTGATTATGGCGCGCTTGCACCGCTTGTTTTTGAGCATGCGGCGCAAGGCGATCCGGTGGCTTTACCGATTATCAAAATGGCGGCGCGCTCGATTCTTGATCTTTATGCCGCATTGGAACGACGCGGCGCTGAACGCGTCGCACTGGTCGGCGGATTGGCGGAACCTTTGCGGCCATGGATTGCGCTTGAAGGACCAGACCCCTTTGTTCCCGCGCGTTTTGATGCGGTGGATGGCGCGATCCTGATGGCCGGAGGTGTCATCGCATGAAACAGATTTTTTACGGTGCTGATATATTTGACGGCCATACACTCATCAAAGATCATGCGGTCTTGATTGAGCATGATCAGATCATCGCCGTGATGCCGGTGAATGACCGCCCGCAGATGATCAAAGCGCATGATCTGATGGGTGGCATTCTCGCTCCCGGCTTTATCGATGTGCAGGTGAATGGCGGCGGCGGTGTGCTTTTGAATGAAACGCCGACGGTGGAAGGCATCGAGACCATCACGCGCGCGCATCGTCGTTTCGGCACGACACATCTATTGCCGACTGTTATCACCGATGATCAAAAAATTCTCGACGCCGCGCTTGATGCATCACACCACGCGATGGATCGGGTGGCTGGAAGTCTTGGGTTGCACATCGAAGGACCATTTATCGATCAAGCCAAACGCGGCGCGCATCCCGAACACCATATTCGACCGCTGACGGATGTTGATCTGGCGCGGCTTGCGGATTTCACAAAGGGTGTGCGGTTGATCACGGTTGCGCCCAATCGCGTGATGCCCGATCAAATCCGTGCGCTTGTGGATGCGGGATTAAAAGTCAGCCTCGGCCATTCAAATGCAAATGACAGGGAAGCTCTGGCCGCGTTTGATGCCGGCGCTCATGCCGTCACACATTTGTTTAATGCCATGAGTCCGCTTGAAGGACGCGCGCCGGGGCTCGTCGGTGCCGCGCTTGCTGATCGCCGCGTGATCTGCGGCCTGATTGCGGATGGCCATCATGTCGCGCCGACCGCGATCAAAGCCGCGCTCAACGCAAAAGGCCCCCATGGCATTGCGCTTGTGTCGGATGCGATGCCCTCGGCCGCGGGCGGCCCCGATCACTTCATGCTGCAAAACCGACCCGTGACTCGGACGGGGACGCGCCTCACTTTGCCCGACGGCACGCTGGCTGGCGCCACGATTACTATGCTGGACGCGATCCAATATCTGGCTGGATTGGGTGTTCCGCTTGCGGATATTCTGACGATGGCGACCCTTACACCGGCCCGGATGATCGGTGTCGAGGGACAATTCGGACAAATTCGGCCCGGCTTTTCCGCCTCTTTCGTCCATTTGGACGCCGATCTGACGCTGCGCGGCGCGATTATGGACGGACAAATCGATTTTTGATCCAAAAGACCCGCACGGGCCGTATCTTTGCGGAGTACAATTTATATTGCACTGCAACATTGATCTGATATGCTTCATTTTGGCTGGAATCGCGTAAGATCAGGCCAAATGAACAGCGCGGGGAGGCACGGCGATGAGCGCCGTTTGGAAAACCAAGCACGGATTTCGGAAGGTCAAGGAATCGCCGCCTGAACTCAAAGAGGCGATCGAGGCCGCACGCGACATCAGTGATGATCCATCGGCCCAAGCCGAAATCGCCGCCGCTTTGATGGGTATGGCTGTTGAGGATGTGAAGCGCGAAGTGATGCGCGCCGTCGCCCAACGCAAAATGACCGAGCGTGTGGCGACCATTGCCCGCGGCGGATCAAAACCTGCTGTTGTGGTCGAGCGCAACACAAGACGCCGCGTGCGCGTGTTTGACGTCTGACTTCATCCGCGTCTTTGTTTTGTTTGACGCGACACCGGCCCAATAAGCCCTTCCCCTTTTTTGTGAGCCTGATCTCATGGATTATCTCTATTCGCTTCTTGTTGACCCGCATGCATGGATCGCGCTCGCCGCACTCATGACGATGGAAGTCGTGCTTGGCATCGACAATCTCATCTTTATCTCGATCCTGTCGAACAAGCTGCCGCCCGAGCAGCAAAAAATTGCCCGCCGCATCGGTCTTCTGGCGGCACTCATATTGCGTATCGTTCTGCTCGGAACACTCGCCTTCATCATTCATCTCGTTGAGCCGCTCTTTACGGTTCTTGGCAAAAGTTTTTCAGGTCGTGATCTTATTCTCATCGTCGGGGGGCTGTTCCTTGTGTGGAAGGCCACGCGCGAAATCCATCACGCGGTGAACCCGAAAGAAGAATCGGATTTGTTTTCTGCACCGACCAAGCGCGGACTTGCTGCAGCGGTTGTTCAGATCTTGTTGCTCGATCTTGTGTTTTCAATCGACAACATCATCACCGCTGTCGGGATGACAGAGCATTTGCCGATTATGATCGTCTCCGTGATCGCGGCTGTGTTGGTCATGATGTTTGCGGCTGATCCTTTGTCGAATTTCATCAAGCACAACCCCACAATCGTGATGCTGGCTTTGGGCTTTCTGATGATGATCGGCATGACGCTTTTGGCCGAAGGGTTTGGTGCGCATGTGCCCAAGGGCTATATCTACACGGCCATGGCCTTTTCTGCCGGTGTTGAAGGCTTGAACATGATCTCGCGCCGCGCGGCTAAGAAGGCGCGTGGTTCAACAAAGGCATGATTGCACCCTCCGCACCGTCTCATACGCCGCAATCAAAAGTTGGTTTGATTCCCAATCTTCTCGGCCTCGGACTCTTTTGGGGTCTGTCGCCGGTGATGACCAAGGCGCTTGCGGGTTTTGGTGTATCGCCTTTGCAAACGATCACCTATTCGAGCCTTGCCGTTGGTGTTGTGCTCTTTAGTGTCTGGCGTGCGTTTGGTCCGGTGAAACTTAACGACGCACGGCTGTGGTTGTTCGGGCTCGGTTGCGCCGTGATGTTGAACATCCCGTTCGGATTAAGCCTCACCGTGGTTGGTCATGTTCCCGTCTCCACCTTCTCGATTGTCACATCAACCACGCCTTTATTTGGTTATTTGCTGGCTGTGATCACGGGCATGGAGAAGCCAAACCGGTTGCGTATTCTGGCCATCATTGCCGGATTTTTAGGGGCCGCGCTTCTCATCATCGATGCCGATATGATTGATCATGGATTGGCGATTGATCCGTGGCTTGCGGCGGCGTTTGGTCTTCCGCTCTTCTACGCGCTTTATCATTTGTTTGCCGCGCGGCTCTGGCCGAAGGGTCGCGAAACCAGTGCGGTCGGTATTGCGGAAAGCATGGCGGCGGGCCTTGCCTTTCTGCCGCTGCTCTTGATCATCGATGGCCCTACAGTCGCCACAACGATATCGACACCCGGTCTCATTCTGCTTGTTGGTGTGAGTGTCTTATGGGTTGTGGAACGCATCGCGTTTTTTAATCTTGTGCGCCATTTCGGTCCAGTCTCAACGGTGCAAGCCGTCAATCTCGCAACGGTGAGTACGGTTGTGATGGGTGCCGTGATTTATGGTGAGCCGATTGATGCACGGATCATCGTCAGCGCCGCCCTTGTCATTCTTGCGTTGTGGTTGAACGCGAAAGCCGAGCGCGGCCGCGAAAAAATCCAGGCGGCCGCGTCGCAATAAAAATTCCGGCGATGATCAAAACCCCGCCAAGCACAAGCCAAATAGACAAGGTTTCACCGAGTAAAAGATAAGACAGATAAATGCTGACAACCGGTTGCAAAAACTGGAAGAGGCCAACGCGCGCGATGCCGCCTTTGCCAAGCGCCCAATACCACGCGACATAGCCCAGCACAGAAGACGCAATCGCCATATAAGCGAGCCCCGCCCAACCCGCGGCACTCACGGCGGAAAAATCCGCACCGCGTGCCGAGAGGCCGAGAAACGGCAACAAGATTACCGCGCCAAACGTCACGCCCCAATATGTCGTGCCATGCGCGGAATAACCACTGCGTTGCAAACGGCCACCGGCAACATAGCCGATCGATACAATCAAAGCCGACAACCAGACCAGAAGATCGCCCGTCAATTGCGTGTCGCTTGCCATGCCGCTGTCGCGATGGGACACCACCACGAATTCTCCGATGAGCGCGAGAAGACATCCGATCCACCAGATGCGTCGCGGCCATGAGCGATCCCATAAATGGGCAAAGGCACCGGTAAACACCGGCGTGAAGGCATGGATCATCGAACCATGCACACCGCTCGTCATCGAAAGACCCACGGCATAAATCACCGGAAAGCCCACAAAGCCGGAAAAGCCGGACACCGCGAGCAAGACTTTCTGTTCGCGGGTCGAGGGCAAAGGCACGCGCTGCGCCAAAGCCAGCAAAAGGGCAAAAACCCCACCCGCGCAAATCCGCGCAACGCCGACAAAGGCTGCGGGAAATTCAAAAGCGGCGATTTTGGTGGCCACAGGCGATCCACCCCATAAAAGGATGGTCGTGAGAGCGGCAAGGATGACTGAAACCGGCATCAGCGCCTTATAGGGTGGCCTCTTCACCGCGCATAGGGCGCGGGACGCAGGGCGGGATTGCCGCGCGCACAGGCTTTCGCTAGGGATCGGTGCATGAGCGCGCCATTAGCCCCTCCCCTTGCCATCACCATGGGCGATCCGAACGGGATCGGGCCCGAACTCTGCGTGAAGCTCTTCGCCGAAGGCGTGGACGCGCCGGCCTTTGTGATCGGCGATGGCACGGTTCTGCAAAGGGAGATCGATCATCTCGGTCTCCGCGTGAGGCTGAACACGATCGATCACCCCCAAGAATGCCTCTTTCAAGACGGCGTGATGAATGTGTTGGCCGTCACTGCGCTTGGCGATGCGATTCACCCCGGTGCGATTGATGCACGCGCGGGCCAAGCGGCCTTTGATTATGTTGATCGCGGCATTGCGCTGGCCCAAGCCGGCGTGGTTGCGGGACTTGTGACCGCGCCGCTTGCAAAAGAATCGATGAAAAAAGCCGGCATTGCCTATCCGGGTCACACCGAAATTTTAGCCGACAAAACCGGCACGAGCGATTTCGCCATGATGCTGGCCAACGATGAATTGCGCGTGATCCTCGTCACCATCCATGTCGCGTTGAAAGATGTGCCGGCGCTCATCACACAAGAACGTGTTTTGAAAACCATTCGTCTGGCGGCATTAGCGTGTAAATCCTATGGCATTATGGAGCCGCGCATTGCGGTGGCGGGATTAAACCCGCATGCGGGTGAGAATGGCATGTTCGGGCATGAAGAGATTGAGGTGATCGCACCGGCCATTTCAACCGCACGCGCGGAAGGTTTTGACGCATCGGGTCCTTATGCAGGGGATACGATTTTCATGCGCGCGCGCAAAGGCGAATTCGATATTGTCGTGGCGCAATATCATGATCAAGGCCTTATCCCCGTCAAATATCTCGGAATTGAACAAGGTGTGAATGTCACAGTGGGTTTGCCCTTTATTCGCACCAGCGTTGATCATGGCACCGCTTTTGACATTGCCGGACGCGGCATCGCCGACCCATCGTCTTTGCGTTATGCGTTGACGCAAGCCACGCGCATGCAAAAGGCGCTCGCGCGATGAGCAGCGGTCCGATTATCATTCTCGTTGAGCCACAACTGGGCGAAAATATCGGCATGACCGCGCGCGCGATGGCGAATTTTGGTTTGCATGAAATGCGTCTCGTTAACCCGCGCGAGAATTGGCTCAATCAAAAAACCATTGCAGCCGCAGCAGGCGCGGGTTTTGTCATCGAAGCGGCGCAGCTTTACACATCTCTTGAAGATGCGATTGCCGATCTTCACACGCTTTACGCAACAACCGCGCGCGAACGCGGACAGGGCAAACCGATTCAGGGCCCTGATGAAGCCGCACGCATCATGGCCGATCATGTATCATCGGGTCATAAAGTCGGTATTCTGTTTGGCCGTGAACGCACAGGCCTCGAGAATGAAGACATTGCCCTGGCTGATGCCATCTGTACCTTTCCGGTTGATCCGGAATTTGCATCGCTCAATTTGTCACAAGCGGTTTTGTTGATGAGCTATGCGTTTCGGATCGCAAGCGATCATGGCAGCGCTCTACCCTTCGCCAATAAAACAAAATGGCCGCCTGCCACGCGCGAAGCGCTCAAAAATTTCTTCGCCTATCTTGACGAAAAACTTGATGAACGCGGCTTTTATCGACCGGCCAGCAAAAAGCCGCGCATGAGCATAAATCTGCACAATATATTTTTGCGCATTGGCATGGATGAACAGGATTTACGCACCTTACGCGGCATGTTTGTGCGGTTGATTGATGGTCCGCGCAAACCCTATTCAAAAAGAGCACGCCGAGAGGCCGAGTTGCTGGCGCGCGCGGAAGCCGAAGCACAGACGGATTCACAAACCGAATTGGATCATGACGAGCCATGAGCGCGTCACGCCCGACCATTCTCGTTTTTGATTCAGGCGTCGGCGGCTTAACCGTGCTCGACCCGATCCGTGCCGCTCGTCCCGATGCGTTTTACGTTTATGTCGGTGATACGGCGTTTTTTCCCTATGGACGTATGCCGGAAGAGCACCTGATTGCGCGCGTTGTCGCGGTGATCGAAACCATGGCTACCCGCTTTACGCCCGATCTGATCGTGATCGCGTGCCATACCGCCTCCACGCTCGTGCTGCCGGCACTGCGGGAACGCTTGGCGATTCCAATCATCGGCACGGTTCCGGCCATCAAGCCTGCGGCGGAGCAGTCGAAAAGCCGAATGATTTCGGTGCTCGCCACAGAGGGGACCGTCAAACGCGATTATACCAATGCGCTGATCCGCGATTTTGCCGGTGATTGCGCGGTGACCCTTGTGAGCGCGCGTGATCTTGCGAGCCTTGCCGAAACGGTGCTCCATGGCGATGCGGTGTCGGATGAGGCCATCCGCGCAGAAATTGCGCCCGCTTTCGTAACCGATGGCGCACGCCGCACGGATACGATCGTGCTCGCTTGCACACATTACCCGCTTTTACTTCCGGCGCTCGAGCGCGTCGCACCCTGGCCCGTAACATGGATCGACCCCGCGCCGGCAATTGCCCGGCGGGTTGTTCAGCTGATCGGAGACGCCCCGGCCGGTGCCATAGGGGTCAATGACGGTCTTGCGATACTCACCGGCGCTGAAGACTGGCCCAAAACGCTGATTTCCGCGTTTAACGAACGGGGCCTCAGCCCCGGTGCGATTTGACATCCGGATCACAGCTTTGTATTGGACCGGACACGCTATGGCGGGTCCTTTGGGCCCGCTTGGCGTTTTAACGCTCCCGTGGTTGATTTTGCATGCAAATTCGACCTGTCGGCCTGAGAGATTGGGCAGAGGATGGGCGCGTTCCTCGTAACTTCGCTCACTTGAAGAGGAACAGCGATGACAAAGCGTATTGACGCAAAACATAAAATCGACCGCCGCTTAGGCCAGAACATCTGGGGCCGTCCGAAGAGCCCGGTCAATCGCCGCGAATATGGTCCCGGCCAACACGGTCAGCGCCGCAAAGGCAAAATGTCCGACTTCGGCACGCAGCTTCGTGCCAAGCAGAAGGTCAAGGGCTATTACGGCAACATCTCGGAAAAGCAGTTCCGCCGTTATTACCAAGAAGCCATCCGGCTGAAGGGTGACTCGGGCGAAAACCTGATCGGCCTTCTCGAGCGCCGTCTCGACGCGGTTGTCTATCGCGCGAAATTCGTGGCCACCGTCTTCGCCGCACGCCAGTTCATCAATCACGGCCACGTGAAGGTGAATGGTCGTCGCGTGAATATCGGTTCGTATCAGGTCAAGATCGGCGATGTGATCGAGGTGAAAGAAGCCTCACGTGAACTCGCTTTCGTTCTCGAAGCCACCCAGCTCGCCGAACGCGACACGCCTGACTATATCGAAGTCGATCACAAGAAAATGTCGGCTAAGCTTGTGCGTATTCCCGCACTCACCGATGTGCCCTATCCGGTTCAAATGGAACCATCGCTGGTTATCGAATTCTATTCACGCTGATCGGTTCAAGATCAGAACGACATACAAAACCCGCCAGAGATGGCGGGTTTTTTGTTGCGCGTGATCATGAGCACACACAAATCAAACAAAGGCCTCGCCGCTTTCGCGACACGCCCCGCTTGATCATCATTATGATTGATCTGAAGTGGTGTTTTGATGGTGGGCGCACTAGGGCTCGAACCTAGGACCCGCTGATTAAGAGTCAGCTGCTCTACCAACTGAGCTATGCGCCCATCAAAACAAAGGCGGGGAAATACCCCGCTCGGCAGCGTGAATAGCAAGCGTTACAGTCTGATGCAAGCGCAAACAATAAAGTCTGTGGATGAATTCGTCGCTCATCTTCACGCTTCGCACAGATAAATGATCGTGGTATGAAGCATGCAAGATCACGGTCGAGGGGTGACGAGGTGTCATTCATCTGACCGGACAGAGGAGTCCATGGCACGAGAGCGCGCATCCGTTCTCACCTCCGCTGAAGTCGAAGCACTCAGCCATGCCTTCGACAGTGTCCCTGCCGCTTACGCGTTACAGCACCGCTTCCGCTTGAAAAGCCTCGTCAAAATCGGATCCTTTGCGAGCGCTATCGTTTTTTTATCCTATGGCGAGATGACACCCCATGACACGCAACTGGTTTTGCGTGATCTGCAGGCGCAAGCAGAGCCGACATGGGTGACGCTGCAACGTTTGCCCCTTACCGTTACAGCGGATGGGCTCTGGCCCGTGCCTGATCTCATCATGCCAACGCTCGCACTTGCCTCACTGCCGCTCACGATTCCGCCCGTTCAACCCAAATCCCTGTCACAAACAACCATCATCCGCGCGGGCGACAATCCATCATCGGGCGATCTAACCCGACAAGGGCCCATACGGAGCGCAGGATCAACACAGGGCGGAACACCAGCATCGGGATCAACCGGCACAACATCATCGCCAAAGCCTGTTGTAAAAACCGCCACCAATAATCCACTCGCGACCTTGGTGAGCACCATCATTTCCGGCTTCAATCAATCAGCACCATCTCAGACCCTTGGCGGCCTATCCAACAAAACACTGCAATCGGTTACGTCCCGATCGACAATGTCAGGATTCAGCGGCTCAAATTTTGGAAGCAAATCATTTGGCGGCCCATCCTTCAGCGGTCTCAAAAAAGGCTAGAGCCCGCTTCCTTCTCTTAAAGAAATCGGGCTCTATATTTTAATTGATTGAAGAGAGCGGTAATAAGCGCTCAGCTTGCCATGGCCTGCGCGTTCGGCCCGCGTGTACGCTTGACCATCAAGCGATTGAGCGCGGCGAGATAGGCGCGCGTTGAAGCAACGAGCGTATCAGGATCGGCCGCTTTCGCAGTCACCGAGCGACCATTCTCACCCAAACGCACCGAGACTTCCGCTTGCGCGTCTGTGCCTTCAGTCACGGCATGAACTTGATAGAGTTCAAGCTCGGCCTCATTCGGCACCAAGGCCTTGATCGCGTTGAAACACGCATCAACGGGGCCATTGCCGCGCGCTTGAACGGTCTTATGCGTACCGCCAATGTTCAATGTGAGCGTTGCGAGTTGCGGGCCTTGTGTGCCGGCAATTACGGTGAGGCTTTCAACCTTGATCGGATCGGCGCCCGAATTCATCTCGTCGCCCACAAGCGCTTCGATGTCTTCGTCATAGACATGTTTTTTACGGTCGGCCAAATCCTTCATACGGTTGAAGGCTTCTTCAAACGCGTTCTCGCCCAATTCATAGCCCAATTCTTTGAGCTTATCGCGGAACGCGGCGCGGCCTGAATGTTTGCCCATCACCAGCGATGTTTTTGACACGCCGACAGAGGCCGGTGTCATGATCTCGTAGGTCTGCTGGTTCTTGAGCATCCCGTCTTGATGGATGCCACTTTCATGCGCAAACGCATTCCGGCCAACAATCGCCTTATTATATTGAACAGGGAATGACGTGACCGCCGCTACGAGTTTCGACGCGCGCGTCAGCATGGTCGAGTCGATGCCTGTCACATAAGGCAATTTGTCACCGCGCGTCTTGATGGCCATCACCACTTCTTCCAAAGCGGCATTGCCCGCACGCTCGCCAAGACCATTGATGGTGCATTCGATCTGGCGCGCGCCGCCTTCCAGAGCGGCGAGCGAGTTAGCTGCCGCCAAGCCCAAATCATCATGGCAATGCGAGGAGAAAATCGCCTTGTCGGAATTGGTAACACGTTCACGCACTTGTTTGAACATATCGCGATATTCATCCGGCGTCGCATAGCCGACTGTGTCTGGCAGATTGATGGTCGTTGCACCCGCTTTGATTGCGGCATCGACCGTGCGGCAGAGATACTCAATCGAGGTGCGTGTCGCATCCATCGCCGACCATTCGACATCCGCAACCAGATTGCGCGCGCGTGTAACGGTGGCGGTGATGATGTCGAGCACTTCCGCTTCACTCTTCTTCATCTGGAATTCGAGATGAATGGGCGAGGTTGAAACGAATGTATGAATGCGCGGCTTTTGCGCAAATTTCACCGCTTCGCCGGCACGATCAATATCGGCATTGATCGCACGAGCGAGACCGGCAACGGTTGCGCGTTTGATGCGCTTCGCGATTTCCGCCACGGCTTCGAAGTCGCCATTAGAGGCAATCGGAAAACCCGCTTCGATGATATCAACGCCCATCGCATCCAAGAGATCGGCGACTTCGAGCTTCTCTTCGAGAGTCATAGAGGCGCCGGGCGATTGCTCGCCATCGCGCAAAGTGGTGTCGAAAATGATGACGCGGTCTTTTTCGGATGCAGAGGCCATGATGTGTGGTTCCTTCGTCTTGCCCGGGACACAGCTTTTATAGGGTCGCACAGGCGGGTGGAGTGGCTGGTCTTGTCATGCTCCCCTGAGCGCCCAGGCTGATGCCCGGCCGGCCCTCAGGGGCGGCTAAGAAGAAGGAGGCCGGAAAGCGGACGAGCAAAAAAGGCACGATCAATGGCCATCGCCGCCAGAGCGGCGGTCGCGAAAAACGCGAAGAATGGCAAGATCGAACCCAAACGACTATCCCTTCCAGACTAACCTCACGCGGAATCATGCTCACGCGCCGGTTAAGACTTCGCTATCAATATAAGAGACGTCCGAGAAAAGGCAAGGGAGAGCAACCCGCCTCGCCCGTTTATCAGATCTTCAGAATGCCCTCACTCACAATCACTGCCGAACCCCCAATGCGCGCGGCTATGAGCGCCCCGCCCTTCACATCCATCTCGAGCGTGATTTGAGAGGGGCGACCCATCGCATAGCCCTGTTCGATCACAATGCGATGCGTGCCGTCTTTCGGATGTTCAAAATCAACAAAAGCGCGCGCGAAGGCGGCGGCTGCGCCCCCCGTGGCCGGATCTTCTCCAATGCCCAAATGTGGCGCGAACATCCGCGCATGAAAGTGATGCCCCGCCTCCACCGTCTCACGCGTATAGACAAACGCATTCGGACGACCCGCGGCTTTGAAAGCATCCGTCCAGTTCGCGACTTTGATCGACGCACCCGTAACAGCATCTTTGGTCTTCAAAGGAATAAAATTAAATCCAACGCCCGCGGAGGCGACGATTGGCTGATGGCGATCAAAACCAATGTCATCCTCTGTAACGCCAAGCGCTTCGGCGATGATTGAGGATGAGACCGCTTCCGCAATGCGCTCAGGCAAACGCGGCAGCGTGAACACCGCTTCCCCCTCATTCGCGTTGATGCGCGTCGCAGTGCAGGGCACAAGACCGACAATCTCTTCCAACCCGAAGGATGATGCTTTGTCATCGAGCACTGCGATGAGCACAGCCGTGCCAACGGTTGGATGGCCCGCAAAAGGCAATTCGGTTGCCGGTGTGAAAATCCGCAACGCTGCGCGGTTCGCATGATCCTTTGGCGGAAACATAAACACGGTTTCAGACAGATTGAATTCTTTCGCGATGGTCTGCATCGCGTGATCACTTAAACCCTCGCTATCGAGAACGACCGCGAGTGGATTGCCGGCGAGCGCCGTTTTTGTGAATACATCAAGCGTATAGAAGCGGCGGGTCATGATAATGCCTCCGGCGTGAAGTGTTGTGGCGGCGAAACAAGTGCCTCTTGCGCGGCAATAAGCTTCAACTCACCCCCACCCGTTTTCAGTGTTTCATCCAAAATCGCGTGAACGGATGATGCCGCATGAGCAAGTGCGTCCGCCGCTGAATGATGTTTCAAATAGGAAGATAGAAAGAGCGCGGCGGTCAAATCCCCTGCACCATTGGGTGAAAAGCCCAAGCGTGGCGTGCGGATACGCGCAATTGAATTTCCGTCGGACACCAACATGTCAATTGCATGCGATGGCGTTTCATCAATAACGGCCGAGGTGAGCACAATCACGGCTGGGCCTTTGTCATGCAACGCATGCAAAGCGCGCTTCGTATCATTGAGTGTCTTGCACGCAATACCCGTCAGCGCTTCAAGCTCGAATAAATTCGGTGTCACAATATCCGCATATGGCACGACATGATCGCGCATGAAGTCGGGCATCTCCGCGCGCACGAAAAAGCCCTTGCCGACATCACCCAAAACCGGATCACAGGCATAGAGTGCTTGCGGGTTTGCAGCCTTTACGCGCTTGACCGCATCAAGGATCGCCTCGCCAATTGCCGAGGATCCCATATAGCCCGAGAGCACCGCCTC
>CANGPA010000045.1 GCA_947455645.1 Hyphomicrobiales bacterium
CCTTCTTCAGTCTTCGGCGGCGCGACATGCTCAAGCACCATGTCAAACATCGGTGCGAGCGAATCTTTCGGACCATCCGGGTCTTTTGACATCCAGCCTTGCTTGGCTGAACCGTAAAGGATCGGGAAATCGAGTTGTTCGTCGGTGGCGTCGAGTGCAGCGAAGAGATCGAACACTTCGTTCACAACTTCACTCGCGCGTGCCTCAGGCTTGTCAATTTTGTTGATCGCAACAATCGGACGAAGGCCAAGCTTCAGCGCCTTAGACACCACAAATTTCGTTTGTGGCATTGGGCCTTCGGCGGCGTCCACAAGCACAATCACGCCATCAACCATATTCAGAATGCGCTCAACCTCACCGCCGAAATCGGCGTGGCCGGGTGTGTCGACGATGTTGATGCGCGTATCATGCCATTGCACCGAGGTGCATTTGGCGAGAATGGTAATGCCGCGCTCACGCTCGAGATCATTCGAGTCCATCGCGCGCTCGGCCACCTTCTGGTTTTCGCGGAAGGTGCCAGACTGGGCGAGGAGCTTATCCACGAGCGTGGTTTTGCCGTGGTCAACGTGCGCGATGATTGCGATATTACGAAGTGACATAGATAATCTTTCTGGAGGCTTTTCCAATGCAAAGCCCGGCGGTCACACGACCCCGGGCTGCAAGGGTTAAATTGTTGCGCTGCATATACTCGATTAAGGGCGCAATTGGAAGGGGCGATTAACGTCCCGTTTTCCGCTTTCTCTGGCCCAAAGTGCGCAAACGGAGCGCGTTCAGGCGAATAAAGCCGGCCGCATCGCGGTGGTCATAGGCCACAGCGCCTTCTTCAAAGGTGACGAGGTCCTGATCATAAAGCGAATAGGGGCTATCGCGGCCAATCACGATGACATTGCCTTTGTAGAGCTTTAGCGTCACGCGGCCGGTGACTGCCTCTTGTGATTTGTCGATGAGTGCCTGCAGCATTTCACGTTCCGGCGAGAACCAGAAGCCGTTGTAAATGAGTTCGGCATATTTCGGCATCAATTCATCTTTGAGATGCGCGGCGCCGCGATCAAGCGTGATCGATTCAATTGCGCGATGCGCGACGAGCAAAATCGTACCACCCGGCGTTTCATACATGCCGCGTGATTTCATGCCGACAAAACGGTTCTCGACGAGATCGAGACGGCCGATGCCGTTTTCTTTGCCGAGCGCATTGAGCTTCGCAAGAAGCGTTGCGGGAGAGAGCTTTTCGCCATTGATTGCGACCGCATCACCTTTTTCAAAATCAATTGTAATTGTGGTGACTTTATCGGGTGCGGCTTCCGGCCCGATGGTGCGCGAGTAAACATAATCCGGCACTTCGATGGCGGGATCTTCCAACACTTTGCCTTCGGACGAAGCGTGTAACAAATTCGCGTCAACCGAGAAGGGCGCTTCGCCACGCTTGTCTTTCGCAATCGGAATTTGATGTTGTTCGGCAAACGCAATGAGTTGTTCACGTGAACGCAAATCCCATTCGCGCCAAGGAGCGATAATGGTGATGTCGGGCTTTAGCGCATAATAGCCAAGCTCGAAACGTACTTGATCATTGCCCTTGCCGGTCGCGCCATGGGAGACCGCATCAGCGCCGACGCGTTCTGCGATTTCGATCTGCTTCTTGGCGATGAGCGGACGCGCAATCGACGTGCCGAGCAAATAGACGCCCTCGTAAACCGCATTCGCACGGAACATCGGGAACACATAATCGCGCACAAATTCTTCGCGCAAATCTTCGATAAAGATGTTTTCAGGCTTGATGCCCAGAAGGAGCGCCTTGTCGCGGGCTGGGCCCAGTTCTTCGCCTTGGCCAAGATCGGCGGTGAAGGTCACCACTTCGCAGCCATAGGTTGTTTGGAGCCATTTAAGGATGATCGAGGTGTCCAAACCGCCGGAATAGGCGAGGACGACTTTTTTAACGGGCTTTTTCGACATCGGAACAGCCTTTCGGGCAATACGACGGGTCAATCTGCGGAAATGCTGAGGCGGGTTATAAGGATCGCCCAGTTTCCTGCAAGAGGCCGTTCGGGGAGGGAATGTGGTTGTTGTGCGAGGATCCGGCTTGCCCAAAGGCGGGCAGGGCGGCGATAATGTCATTTCTGAATTTAAACCTGAGGGTATTGCCCGTGCATCCTGCTTTTTCGACCGAAACGTCTGACGTCATTCCAATCTATGCCGTTACGGCGGAAAACTGGGGTGGTGTCGCAGCAGAGCATAGAGGCGAGGGGTTCGCCAAAGCTTCGGGATTTAAAGGCGCACCGGGCGATTTAATTCTGCTCCCTGATACCAAAGGCGGGATTACTGCGGTCTTATTTGGATTTTCGATTGCGGATGTGCATCGAGATCCATTTCTTCCAGGCAAATTAGCCACGGCTTTGCCGGACGGCGTTTATCGATTCGAGGGTGCTTGGGGCGATCCTTCGCTTCCCACGCTCGCATTTCTTCTCGGCAATTACCGGTTCGAGCGCTACAAAGCTAAGCCGAAAGGCGTGACAGTAAAACTGGTGCCGTCTTCAGGTGTTGATGCGGCGCAATTGTCGTTGATTGCCGAAGCCGTTTTCGAAGGCCGCGATCTGATCAACACGCCCGCGAATGATATGGGCCCCGCTGAAATCGAAGCGGTGATAAGGGCTGTGGCACAACACTTTGGTGCAACCGTAACCTCCGTCATTGGTGATGATTTGCTCGCGCAAAATTTCCCGATGGTTCACGCAGTGGGTCGCGCATCACCGCGCGCACCGCGTATCGTTGACATGCATTGGGGTAATCCTGCGCATCCGAAAGTCACCTTGGTTGGCAAGGGCGTCGCGTTCGATACAGGCGGGCTGAACATCAAGCCCGATAATTCCATGTTGCTCATGAAAAAAGATATGGGCGGCGCGGCGGTGGCTTTAGCTGCCGCGCGCATGGTGATGGCGGCAGGCTTGCCGATCCGCCTACGTTTGATTGTGCCGACGGTTGAGAATTCAATCTCCGGTTCGGCGTTCCGGCCTGGCGATGTGTTGGCGAGCCGAAAGGGGCTTTCGGTCGAAATCGGTAATACGGATGCCGAAGGGCGTTTGATCTTGGGTGATGCGCTGTCTCTCGCCGATGAGGAGGCGCCTGATCTGGTTCTCGATTTTGCGACCTTGACCGGTGCGGCGCGCGTGGCGCTCGGGCCTGATCTGCCGCCGGTGTATACGGATGATGAGGCGCTCGCGGCCGACATTTCTGCGGCAGGAACGGCGGTGAATGATCCTGTCTGGCGGATGCCGCTCTGGAAGCCCTATGCGAAGCTGCTTGATTCGAAGGTGGCAGATATCAACCACATTTCCTCGGGCGCCTTTGCTGGTTCGGTGACGGCCGCGCTATTTTTGCAGCGTTTTGTCGAAAAGGCGAAGGCGTGGGCGCATTTTGACGTGTTTTGCTGGGTCCCTTCGCCCAAATCTGGTCGTCCGGAGGGTGGGGAAGTCCAAGCCGCTCGGCTTGTGTTTGAGCTCCTCGAGCGGCGTTATCGGAAAAAATGACGCAGGTATTTCTCCGCCTTATCGCCTGACGGCACACCGTTATCGAAAAAACGGGCTTGCCCATGCCGCGCCAGCTTTTTAGCGTGGCGACGACTTTTTATTGCGTTTGCGCCTTTATTGCGCCGGTTTGAAAGGACTAAGCCGCTATGAAATCCCATGCCCGTGTTGTCGTCATTGGGGGCGGCGTTGTTGGCGCTTCGGTGCTCTACCATCTCACCAAAGCGGGCTGGAAGGATGTCGTGCTTGTTGAGCGCGAGCAGCTGACCCATGGCTCGACCTGGCATGCGGCGGGCGGCTTCCATACGCTGAACGGCGATCCGAATGTTGCGAAGCTCCAAGGCTACACGATCGCGCTCTATGACGAGCTTGAAAAAATCTCGGGCGAAAGCTGTGGTCTGCATCGCTCTGGCGGCTTGATGCTTGCTGATACGCCTGAGCGCATGGACTGGCTCAAAATGGCGCATGCGCGTGCGCGCTATCTCGGCCTTGAAACCGAATTGATTTCGGTGAAGGAAGCAAAAGATTTGCTGCCGCTGCTCGATGAAACAAAATTCATCGGTGCGATGCTTGATAAGGCCGACGGCAATCTCGATCCTTACGGCACGACGCATGCTTATGCGAAGTCAGCGCGTATTCAAGGCGCTGAAATCTATTTGAAGACAAAGGTTGAAGAACTCAATCAACGCGCCGATGGCGGTTGGGATGTTGTGACCAATCAGGGCACGATTGTCGCCGAGCATGTTGTAAACTGTGGCGGTCTTTGGGCGCGTGAAGTCGGCCGCATGGTCGGCATCGAATTGCCGGTGCTCGCGATGGAGCATATGTATCTCGTGACCGACGAGATGCCGGAAGTTGTGGCGTATAACAAAGAGCGCGGCCATGAATTGCCGCATGCGATCGATTTCAAAGCCGAGATCTATATGCGCCAAGAGCGCACCGGCATGGTGCTCGGCACTTATGAGCGCGCGGGTGTGCCATGGTCGCCAAAGACAACGTCATGGGATTTCGGCGCTGAACTGTTGCAGCCGGATCTCGACCGTATCGCGCCATCGCTAGAAATCGGCTACGACCATTTCCCTGCCATGGCGAAGGCTGGCATCAAAAAAATCATCAATGGCCCGTTCACTTTCTCGCCGGACGGCAATCCACTCGTCGGTCCTGTGCAGGGTCTTTCGAATTACTGGGTCGCGTGCGCGGTGATGGCAGGCTTCAGCCAAGGCGGCGGCGTTGGCCTCGCGCTCTCGCAATGGATGGTGCATGGCGATCCGGGCTTTGATGTTTGGGGTATGGATGTCGCGCGCTATGGCGAATGGGCCACGCGCTCTTACACGAACGAGAAGGTGCGCGAGAATTATTCGCGCCGCTTCCGCATCCGCTTCCCGAATGAAGAATTGCCTGCCGCGCGTCCGCATCAGACAACGGCAACCTATGATCTCATGGTCGCCAATGGTGCGGTGATGGGCGATTCATGGGGCTTGGAGACACCACTCTGGTTCGCACCGAAAGGCGTTCCGCAGGAAGACATTTTCTCCTTCCGCCGCTCGAATGATTTCGAGCATGTGAAGGCCGAATGCAAAGGCGTGCGCGAAAAAGTCGGCGTCACGGAAATTGCAAACTTCGCGAAATATGAATTCACGGGCGCCGGAGCCGAAGCTTATCTCGCGCGTCTCATGACCAATGTGATGCCAAAGACTGGCCGCTTGGTGTTGACACCAATGCTCAATGAAAAGGGCAAGCTCATCGGCGACTTCACAATTGCGAAAGCGGGCGAAGGAAAATTTTATATGTGGGGCTCTTCGCAAGCGCAGATCTATCATATGCGCTGGTTCGAGAAACATTTGCCAAAGGATGGCTCTGTTTCCGTCAAACGTCTCGATATGGGTCTTGTGGGCCTGTCGATTGCAGGACCTAAGGCGCGCGACGTGTTGCAGGCTTTGACCGATGAAGACGTGTCAAACGCGGCCTTCAAATTTATGGATCACAGAAGCTTCGACATCGCCAATGTTCCGGCGATGGTGAACCGCGTCACTTATACGGGTGATCTGGGTTACGAAATCTGGGTGAAGCCGGAATATCAGCGCCGCCTCTATCTTGCGATTCTCGAAGCCGGTAAGCCGCATGGCTTGATCAATTTCGGAATGCGCGCGCTGCTCGCTCTGCGTCTTGAGAAGAACTTCCCGACTTGGTTCCGCGAGTTGCGTCCGATCTACGGACCCTTTGAAGCCGGTATGGATCGCTTCATCCGTCTCGATAAGCCGGATTTCATCGGCAAGGCTGCTGCGGTTGAAGAACATAAGAGCGGCGGCGCGCTCCGTCGTGTCTCGATGATCGTTGAAGCAACCGATGCCGACGTGCTCGGTGATGAACCGATCTGGCATGGTGACAAGGTTGTCGGTTGGGTCACATCAGGCGGCTATGCGCATTATGTCGATAAATCGCTCGCGCAAGGCTATGTGCCGAAAGAGATCGCCGATGATCTCGGTCATGGCTCATTTGCGATCGAGATCATGGGCGAATTGCGCAAGGCAACGATCATCACCGATCCGCTGTTCGACCCCGAAGGTAAGCGGATGCGTGCATAACGCGTTTATCGGTGAACGAAACAAAAAAGGCGGTCAGATGACCGCCTTTTTTATTGATCACTCTACCCACTCGACCTCAGTCAAATCATTGACGGGTATCGGGGCGTTCTCCCAAAGCCCTTTGAGCTTCACACTCCAAATGCCACTTTTGGGTAGCAGGAAGAGGAATACATTCACGCAATCATCAGCAATCAATTTTTGCGCTTTGCCGATGAGCTCTAAACGTTTGGCTTCGTCCGTTGTGGCAGCAAGCTCGGTGTAGAGCGCTCTGTAGGCGGGGCTCTTATAGTCGAAATAATAATCATCACGCGCATAGATATCGAGATCCATCGGTTCGACATGCGAGATGATTGTTAAGTCGTAATTCTTCGCTTTGAACACATCCGTGAGCCATTGTGCCCACTCCACGGGAATGATTTCTACATCAACGCCAACGGCCTTTAATTGTTGGGCGATAATCTCGCCACCGCGTCGCGCATATTCGGGTGGCGGCAAAACGAGGCGAAGTTTCAGATCCGTTACGCCAGCTTCACGCAAAAGAGCCTTGGCCTTATAAGGGTCATAGGCATATTGCGCGGTAAGATCGACATAGCCGGGATCTGTTGGTGAAAAATGAGATCCAATAGGCCGCCCGATCCCAAACATTGCCCCTTTTATGACGGCGTTGCGATCAACCGCATAAGCAAGCGCTTGACGGACTTTGAGATCGTTGAGCGGTTGCTTGCCATTGTTGATTGCAAGGATGGTTTTCCCCTCTGTGTTTCCAACGACAACGGAAAAGCGTTTGTCGGAGCGAAACTGCTCAAGATTTTCCGGCGCGGGATAGATTGGATAGGCATCGATATCGCCGGCCATCAAAGACGCATAGGCGGCGGATGGATCGGCTATCACACGGAACGTTGTCTTTTCGAGCTTAACCGGGTTGCCCCAATAAGTGGGATTGCGAATGAGTTCGATGCTTGAACCCTTGATCCAGTTTGCAAATCGAAAAGGTCCAGTACCGATTGGATTGGACTTATTGGTCTCGGCTGATTTTGAAGACACAATAACGGCAGCGGGCCAGCCCATATTGAATAGGAACGATCCTGTTGGTCGCTTGAGTGTTACTTTCACTGTTGCCGGATCAATCACATCGATTGCGTCGATGGGTTCAAATAGACCCTTTTGAGGATTCACGCTGTTATCATCCCGCGCGCGATCAAGGCTGAATTTTACATCATTGGCAGAGAAAATTGCGCCATCATGAAATTGAATGTTTGAGCCAAGATGAAAGAGATAGGATTTGCCATCATCAGAAATGGTCCAGCTGGTTGCTAAGCCAGGTTGTACTTTGCCGTTTCGATCAATCCGCGTGAGACCCTCGAAAACATTCGCATAAACAATTTCACCAATCGCAGCCGCGGCTCCCGCTGTCGGATCAAGGTGTGGGGGTTCCAGGCGAACGCCGATAATGAGATCTGTACGCACAGATGCGATGGCAGTCATGCTGGAGACGCCGAGTAAAGCGGTAAACACAAGAAAAAATAGGTTGCGGATCATGGATCCAAATCCTGTTGATGAGTACGAGCGGCGCCAAAAGCCGACGCATCTACTCATAAACCGAAAAAAAAGCAAAGAATGTGCTTAAATATCGGAAATATTGGGGTTTTTTGCCACGATAACATCGGGGTTCAAGGTGTTCTGGGGATCTAACATGCGCTTTATCTGCTTTATGAGATCCATAGCCGTTTCCGATTTTCGGATGGCGATCGCATCGCGCTTGGCTTTGCCGACTCCGTGCTCGGCGCTGATCGAGCCATCAAGCGCATCGACCTCTTCGAACAGACGCTTAAGGAGTTTCGGTGCGAGATCGTTAGCCTGTTCGCGTAGAACTACAAAATTCATATGAAGATTACCATCCCCAATATGGCCAAACGGCAGAAGCGCGACATCGGACCCATAGTCTGAAACCCATTTTTCACATCTCGAAACCAAAGTGGGAATATCCGCGATCGCGACGGTTACATCGCTACGAACAACTTCACCGATCTTGCTCGTTGCTTCGCTTTGGCCTTCGCGGATACGCCACATCATAGCGCGCTGAGCTTCATTTTCTGCAATGGTCCCGTCGATGATTTTTTGCTTTTCAAACAGGATACTGATGATACGTTCAGCATGGTCACGTAATCCATTTGGAAAACTCCACGCGATTTCGATCAGAATATGCCATGGATGTGCTGACACGGTCGGCCTGCGAATGCCGGGTAATTGCGAACAAGCAGTTTCAACACCATATGAACTGATAAGTTCAAAAGATGAGATAAGATCTCCGAATTCACCACGGAGATTTCGAAACAAGTCTATCGCATCGGTAGTATTTTCAACCGTAAGCCATAGGGTAACGCGTTCGCGAGCCGGTGCGACTAGCCGCAATGCCGCTGCCGTTATTATGCCCAAAGTGCCTTCAGAACCGATAAAAATCTGTTTGAGATCATAACCCGTATTGTCTTTACGCAATGGCTTCAAAAGGTCGAGAACCCGACCATCGGCAAGAACAAGTTCAAGGCCTAAAACGAGGTCACGCGTCATACCATAACGCAAGACATTAAGACCTCCCGCATTGGTGGCAATATTGCCGCCGATACGACATGATCCTTCAGCGCCTAGAGAAAGAGGAAACTGTCGATCTGCTAAAAGTGCGGCTTTTTGAATGTCAGCAAGAATCGCGCCTGCATCAACAATGATGTAATCACCAGCCGGATCGACCGCACGAATTTGATTCATGCGCGTCAGCGAGATAACCGCTTGGGTTCCGGTTAGATCAGGAATACCGCCATTCACAAGTCCTGTATTGCCGCCTTGGGGAACGAGCGAAATGCTGTGTTTTTTGGCCAAGCGAACAATTTCGACAACGTCCTTTGTCGAACCCGGCTTTAAGACGCATGCGGATTTCCCGCGATATTGCTTCCAAAAGTCTACATCGAAATTTTCTGTATCCGCGCCTGTCAGGACATATTTGGTGCCGAGCACATCGCGTGCTGCCTCAACAAAGAGATCGATTGGTGGCTGTGTTCGGGCCATTTTGATGCAAAACCTTTTCGTCGCGGCGTTTAACGTCAAGCCAATACATCAAGTACGGCGTCTGCAATCGCAAGAGAAGAGGTAAGCCCCGGGCTTTCAATGCCGAATAGGTTCACAAGACCAGGGATTCCGTGGCTCTCCGGCCCATCAATCTGGAAATCGGGAGCAGGGTCGTTTGGGCCTGATATTTTTGGGCGTATTCCCGAATAGGCGGGGATCAAGGCGTTTTTAGGCAAATCTGGCCAATACCGCCGGATGGCGTCGTCAAATCCTTCCCCGCGCTTGGGGTCGACTTCATAGTCAAGCGTGTCCACCCATTCGACATCAGGGCCGAAACGCGCCTGTCCACTTAAATCAAGCGTGAGATGAACACCCAAGCCATGGGTCTGCGGCGCAGGATAAATGAGTCTTGAGAAAGGCGCTTTTCCCCGAAGGCTGAAATAGTTTCCTTTGGCGTAAAGCGTATTGGGCGTTCTAACCGGATCAAGCCCGATGACGGTGCGCGCGACATCGGATGCGTGCAAACCCGATGCATTGATGAGATTATGTGTCGAAAGGCGCATGGGTTCATTGCCGCCAGTCTCAACCCAGATGGTGTTGCCCGTCGCGTCAGCGCGCAGAAAGGGTGTGTGAAATGCAAAAGCGGCGCCCTGATCTTCAGCATCGCCTTTGAGCGACAGCATAAAGGCATGACTGTCTAATATGCCTGTTACAGATGAATAAAGGGCGCCTGTAGTCGAAAGAGCAGGTTCAAGCGTTTTAGCCTCTGCTTGGGACAATAATCGAAGGCCTTCGACATCGTTAATTTCGCCTTTGATTTTTAGCTTTTCAATGCCGGAAATTTCATCCGAATCGGTTGCGACGATCAGCTTGCCACATTGCTGATAGGGCACTCGATGTTGATCGCAATATTTATAAAGCGCCCTTCGACCTTGCACGCAGAGTTTTGCCTTGAGGCTGCCTTCCGGATAATAAATTCCCGCATGAATGACCTCTGAATTACGCGACGACGTTTCTGTTCCAATTCCGTCCGCTCTTTCCAATGTCACAACGGAGCGACCGGACCGGGCCAATGCGCGTGCAATTGCGAGACCAACAACACCTGCACCGATGACGATCGCATCTATATCTGCCATAATGGTATTTTCCGTATGACTGTTCTGGGCCGATCGATAACGACCGACGCGCTTGGATAAATAGCCGAGAGGGAACCTTTATGTCGATTGGGTTATTTGATCTAACAGGTAGAATTGCCCTCGTAACAGGGTCCAGCCAGGGAATTGGTCTTGCTATGGCTGCCGGATTGGCGCGGGCCGGAGCCCATATTGTCCTGAACGGCCGCGATGAAACAAAACTTTCTGCGGCCGCAGCAGCCCTTCGTGACGAGGGGTTAACAGTGTTTGAGAGTGTTTTTGACGTGACTGACTCGGCGGTCATAGACCGCGCGGTTGAGACCATTGAGGCCGAGATCGGCCCCATCCAGATTCTGATCAACAATGCCGGTAAACAACATCGCGGACCCGCCGAAGATTTTCTTGATGCCGATTGGCATTCCTTGTTTCAGACCAATGTCGATAGTGCATTTTTTGTAGCGCGCGCGGTTGGCCGAAGAATGATTGCACGAAAAAAGGGAAAAATTATCAATATAGGATCGGTTCAAAGCGAACTTGGGCGCCCGACGATTGTCCCTTACACGGCCACAAAAGGGGCGGTCAAAATGATGACCAAAGGGTTGGCTGCTGAATGGGCGCGGCATAACATTCAGGTTAACGCCATTGCACCGGGCTATTTCGTGACGGAATTGAATAAGGCGCTCGTTGAAAATCCGGACTTTTCCGACTGGCTGTGCAAAAGAACGCCTGCGGGTCGTTGGGGCGATGTTGGAGAACTTATTGGCGCCGCCATTTTTCTTGCGTCTGACGCGTCCAGCTTCGTGAGTGGTCATATCTTGATGGTTGATGGTGGCTTGACCGCAAGCGTTTAAATTTGGTTTGATAAGACGTCAATAAGCTTCGAAAAGAGGCGAAAAAGGGGAAACGACTATGGCTAAGCCTTATGATGATATTCTGCCAACGCCTTACGAGGTGCTCGACAAGCGTGGTGCAGGCCTGTTTAACGGCACGGCCAAGCTTGACCGTCTCTATGTTGGGTGTCGCTGGGCAGAAGGCCCCGCCTATTTTCCGGCGGGCCGCTATCTGATTTGGTCGGATATCCCCAATAATCGCATTATGCGGTTTGATGAGACCGACGGAAGCGTCTCTGAGTTTCGCAATCCATCACAATATACCAACGGCCATACGGTTGACCGCCAAGGGCGGCTGATCAGTTGCGAGCATCGCGGCCGTCGCGTGTCTCGCACGGAAATCGATGGCACGATCACCACGCTCGCTGACAGCTTTAATGGAAAACGTTTCAATTCGCCCAATGATGCGGTTGTGAAAAGTGATGACTCGATCTGGTTCACCGATCCGGCTTACGGCATCGATTGGGATTATGAAGGCTTGCGCTCGCCGATGGAGCAGGATGGCTGCCATGTGTATCGGATCGATGGAAAGAGCGGTGCGATTACGCGGGTGGCGGATGATTTTGTTCGGCCTAATGGCTTGGCCTTCTCACCGGACGAAAAGAAGCTTTATATCGTTGATACGGGTGCGACCCATGTCGAGAACGGTCCACGTCATATCCGCGTGTTTGATGTTGACGGAGACAAGATCAAGAATGGTCGTTTGTTTGCAACCTGCACCAATGGATTATTCGACGGCATGCGCATTGATGAAGACGGGCGCATTTGGACTTCGGCGGGTGATGGTGTCCATGTCTATGATCCAGACGGCACATTGATTGCCAAGGTTCATGTGCCGGAAGTTGTTGCAAATCTTTGCTTCGGCGGCGTCAATCGCAACCGGCTCTATATTTGCGGCACGACATCGCTTTATGCCTATTATGTCCTCGTTCGTGGCGCGAAGACATTTTGAAAATAAGCCTTTGAACAAAGTAAGGGCGCCTCAAATGGGCGCCCTTTTTTATTTAAGCGTGCGCGCCCGGTCGTCCATTCGTGGTCATATTGAGAAGTCCGTAGAGCGGGCAAAAGCCTATGATTGCGGTGCCGAGCGGAATTATGCCGACCCAACCAATCCAATTATAGTCCATCGGAGGAAAGCCGATGGGGATGGCCCAGGCAATCAGCAATAAGCCGATGACAATGCGTAAGGTCCGGTCAATGACGCCGATATTGGTTTTCATGATCCGCTTCCTTTTGTGAGGAGCACAGGAAAGCCGTTACTCTTGCATCACTTGATGCGCGCGGCATTGATCAAGATCAGCGCAAGCGGAGCGGCAGCGGCGCTTTCAGCAAACGGGCTGCGATCCATACGCTCAAGACGTAAAGGGCGCCGCCCATAAGGCCGAGCGCGATGAGCGTTAAAGCCGCGGCCATAGGCATGGATGATGTCCAAGATAGTGAGAGCATTTTCAAACTAGGTGTCGCCGCCGCAAGGATGAGGGCTGCAAGTCCAGTTGCGATGATGAGCCGTGCCAAAGAATGGTCCGGCTCGAACCAAGTTTTGCGATAAGCGAGAAGCGCCAATAATCCGCCATTGATCCAGGCGCCGATGGCGGTTGCGAAAGCGAGTCCCGACGCGCCCCAAGATTGATAAAGCGCAATCTTCAAGATGACATTGGCGGCGATGCCCACAAAGGCGGCGATCAAAGGTGTCATCGTATCTTGTCGCGCGTGGAAACTTGCGACAAGTGAGCGGATGAGAACAACCGGCAGAATACCAATCCCATAGGCTGCGAGCACCGAGGCCGAAGCCGTCGCATCGGCAGCAGTGAAACGACCATGCATGAACACGCCCCGCATGATCTCTTCAGGGATTGTGAGGAATGCGACAAAGAAAGGCGTCGTCAAAAGAATGGTCAAAGCCATCGAACGATTTTGCGCCGCATGGGCCGTTGCGTGATCATGGCGACCAAGATGACGACTCATTTCTGGCAATAAAACCGTTCCCGCCGCGATGCCGATCAACCCAATTGGTAATTGATAAAGGCGATCCGCGTAGGAGATCGCAGATACGGCACCCGTCGGTAAAAGTGATGCGATGATTGTATCGGCGAAAATCGCGATTTGAACGCCCGCTGATCCGATGACGGCGGGGCCGAGCGCACTCAAAAAACGTTTTAATGCGGGCGAGAGATGCGGAACAACAAAAAGCGGCAAACAATTCGCGCGCTTGGCGTTGATCGCGACAAGCGCGAGTTGCAACACGCCTGAAATTGCGATGCCCCACGCGGCAGCATGAGCGGCTGAGGGGAAGAGAAAGGAGCATGCAAGCCCCGCTATAATCGCGAGGTTCAAGAGAATGGGCGCTGCCGCCGCACTCGCAAAACGACCATGCGCGTTCAATACGCCTGAGATCAGTGTGACGAGGGATACAAAAAGCAGATAAGGAAAGGTGATGCGCGTGAGCGTGACGGCAAGCGCATATTTTTCTGGTTCATCAGAAAAGCCCGGCGCGAGAAGATCAATCACGAAAGGCATCTGCCACATCGCGACCGCGCTGAGTACAACGAGAATGAGTGTAAGTGCTGAAAGAATTGCCCCCGCGAGGTGACGCGCTGCGTTTTCCCCGCGTTCTTCCAATTCACGCGCATAAGCGGGCACGAATGCCGCGTTAAATGCGCCTTCGCCAAAGATTGCACGGAAATGATTGGGAAGTCTTTGTGCGATGAAATAGGCGTCGGCGATTAAGCCTGAACCGAGGATCGACGCGAGTAAGACATCGCGAACAAAGCCGCTTAATCGCGAAAGAAGTGTAAAGCCGCTGACTGAAGCGAAGTGGCGGATCATGAGCGCGAAGAGGACCGCGATGCGCGAGACTGTTCGTCAGACTCGCCAAAGCCGATGCGTTGACCAACCAGATAAAGCGGGCGGCGTTTCACTTCGGCAAAGATACGGCCGATATATTCACCGATGATGCCAAGCGATAAGAGCTGAATCCCTGCGAAGAAAGTGATCGAGACAACGATGGTCGCATAGCCCGGCACATCAATACCATAAATCAAAGTGCTGATGATCACGGATGCCGCCATCAACAAAGCAAAGCCTGAGATCAGCGCGCCAATATAAGTCCACACGCGCAAAGGCACAGTCGAGAAAGACGCAATACCGTCAAAGGCAAAGCTGATGAGACGTCCGAAGCCGAATTTCGAACTGCCCGTAACGCGATCGGATACTTCAAACGGCACGCCGATGGATTTGAATCCAATCCATGCATAAAGACCTTTCGAGAAGCGCGCGCGTTCACCCATCAACCGCAAGGCATTAACGGCTTTCCGATCAAGCAAGCGGAAGTCACCCGCGCCATCTGGCAAAGGCGTTTCACCAAAGCTGGCGAAGAGATGATAGAAAACGGCGGTGAAGGCGCGGCGTGCAACACTGTCCGTATGGCGGTCGATGCGTTGGCCATACACAACGTCATACCCCTCGCGCCACAACTCCATAAAGCGCTCGATCATCTCGGGCGGATGCTGCAGATCAGCATCCATGATGACGACGGCGTCTCCGCGTGCGGCATCAAGCCCCGCAGCAATGGCAATCTCTTTACCAAAATTGCGACTGAACGAGACGCAACGGATACGGGCATCCTTCACATGGGCCGCCACGATATGTGCGAAGGTTTCGTCAGAAGAGCCGTCATCAACAAAGATCAGCTCCCAGTCTTTCGACAGGCGGTTGAGCAGCGGCAAGACGCGGTCAAGCAGCGCTGGCAGATTGCCGGCTTCGTTGAACGCAGGAATGATGAGCGACAGCTCACAGGGATTTTCGATCCGGTCGCCGGTCGATTGTGTTAGGCTCGACACGTCTTGACTTCCTCGGGGCCGCGCTTCAC
>CANGPA010000046.1 GCA_947455645.1 Hyphomicrobiales bacterium
ACCAACATGAATTTGAAACGCTCCTGATATTGCGTGAGAATATCGGGACGCTCACGAAACAGGCGTAGATTTTCAAGCAACAGATCGCCGAAATCCGCCGCGTTCAATTGCTTCAAGCGTTCTTGATAAAGCGTATAGAGTTTCGCGCCTTTGCCATTGGCAAAAGCGGCCGCTTCTCCGGCCGGAACTTTGTCAGGCGTGAGCCCACGATTTTTCCAACCGTCAATATAAGAGGAGAGGGCGCGCGCGGGCCAGCGTTTCTCGTCAATGTCTTCGGCGCGGATCACTTGCCGCATCAGGCGGATTTGATCATCGGTGTCGAGAATGGTGAAGTCCGATTTCAGCCCGACAAGCTCGGCATGACGGCGTAAAATTTTCGTGCCGATCGCATGGAAAGTGCCGAGCCAAGGCATGCCTTCCGCAACATCGCCGACGAGATGCGCGATGCGCTCTTTCATTTCACGTGCGGCTTTGTTGGTGAAGGTGACTGCGAGAATTTGGGAAGGGTAGGCGCTGCCGGTTGCGATGATATGGGCGATGCGGGTGGTGAGCACGCGGGTTTTGCCGGTGCCTGCACCGGCCAGCACGAGCACGGGCCCTTCGATGGCTTCGACCGCGCGACGTTGTTCGGGGTTCAATCCGTCAAGATAAGCGCCGTTGCCGCGGGCGGCGATTTGCACGCGCGCCGCCAACCCGCCTGCTTTGGGCTGGTAGGCCAGATCATCATCAAGATTGAAGGGTTCTGCCAAAAGGGCCCCCGAAGAGAACAAAGCGCGAATCAGTGGCGGAGAATGAACGACCCGACCCGCGATGTCGATGCGGTGTCTTGCGCGCGCGGTGTTGAAAAAGATTGGCCGCGTCTAGTGAAGGCCGACTTTGCTGCTGCGGCCGCTTGCAGGCACTTCGATTTTTCGACCCAGCGCATCGGGCCGGGCGAGCGCGCTATGGGCGGATTTCATCACTGCGATGGCATCCAGAATGTCTTGCGGAAAGGCGCTCACTTTGCGCTCAGTGCGATCAATATGGAGCATCATCAATTCCGAGGTTGCGGCCAGCCAGCCTTCTGCCGCGTGGCGCATTTCAAGATAAAGATGCATGCGTTTGGTATCGTAATCGATCAGTTGGACGGTGATGCGCACCGGCGTATCCAGAAAAATTTCACGCTGATAGGCGAGATGGGCCTCGGCCACGAAAATCGTGCCGGGTTGGGTTTCGTAATAGGCGCGGTTGAGCCCCAAAAGATCAAAGGCCTCATCCAGCGCGCGCTCGAACAGCACATTGTAATAGGCCATGTTGAGATGGCCATTGGCATCGATCCAGCCGGCTTCGGCGCGCATCACGGAGGACACAAAGGGCGCAAAGAAAAGCGGGTTGATTTTGGGCTTGGCAGACATGGCATCTCGGATCAGGTTGCCGGACGATTATCGGGACAGTTTCGCCGCTGGCAAGGCGGATTTGCGCGAAGTCAGCCTCAATTATGCCTTAGAACCGTTGAAAATCGTCGCCTCCGCCGTTTTCAGCCTGTATGGTGCCTCTCGTCGACCGGGGCCGCCCCTGGGCCGTCCAATCGATTGAAGTGAGAGCGAGAGTGCGCGAGTTTTTGACCGGACTGGCGATTTTGTTAATCGGCGTGCTTTTTGCGGCGCTTGTTGCGCCGTTTCTCGTCGATTTCAATGAGCGCCGCGCCTTTGTTGAGGAGACGCTGTCGCGTGCGGCAGGCACGCCCGTGTCCGTTGGCGGTCAGATCTCGCTTCGGTTTCTTCCTTTTCCCGTTGTGAAACTCGAACGGGTGACGATGGGCAATGCCGCCAGTGGCCTTGCCGTAACCGCAGACCATGTCTCGCTCGACATTGCGACCATGCCGCTTTTGAAGGGCGAGATTTATGTCATGGAGGCGGTGATTGATCGCCCGACCGTGACGGTCGCAATTTCGGAAGAAGGCCGCTTTCCGCGTTTTCCGAATTTGGCCAATTCATCGGAGAGCTCGTCGGCTTGGCCGATCAGCATCGAAACTCTGGCGGTGCATGACGGAGCGCTCTCGCTTGCGCCGACTCGGGATGCGCCACCGATGCGGCTGACGAAACTCGATCTTGCGATTCAGGCGGCGGCGCTGTCGGGGCCGTGGCGCGTCGATGGAACAGGGAATTGGCGCGGCCGACCGGTGCAAGTGCGTCTCACCACGGGCGCTCTCGACGAGGCGGGATTATTTCGCGCGCGGTTCGGACTTGATCGCAAAGGCGGCGGGTTCCGTGCCGAACTCGATGGCGTGATCGCCACCAAAGGCGATTCAGGCTTTGACGGCAAGCTGCGCCTTGAGGGCGATATGGCCTGGCCCGAAGATAATGACATCGGCATCAGGCCCGTAAGCCTGACCTCGGCCATTAAATTAACCGGGCGCAGTTTTGATATTTCAGCGGCCGAGATTTTGGCCGGTGGTGATGAAGGCGGTTTCAAACTCACAGGCTCCGGCAATGGCCGGCTCGGGCGCGATGGCGGCATGGTTTTGTTGCTCGATGCGCGCCAGATCGATCTTGATCGTACTTTGAAAACAGAGGGCCGCGCCTATCCGCCTTTGACCGAGGTTCTCTCGGCTTGGCGCGGAACATTTCTCGCTTCCGATGAAGATCTCACGCCGTCTTTGCCGGTCGATGTGACGCTTTCGGTTGAAAGCGTGTTGGCGGGCGGCGACACGATCAAAGGCTTGCGGCTCGAGACGCATCTTGATTCCGAAGGGGTGAAATTGCGTCGCGGTGAGGCGCAATTGCCGGGCGGCGCAAAGCTGACCGCGTCGGGTGATATCGGCTTGGCTGAGGGCGGCGCATTTTTTGGCAAGGCCAGTTTCGCGGCCAAAGATTTTACGCGCTTTGGCGCTTGGGTTGATGGTGAGGCGAGTGGCCACGCCGCGCGGTTTGGCGAAGCGCGTGATGTATCGGTTGAAGGTGATTTTGCCTTGTCCGCCAGCTTGATGGGCGCGAGTAATTTGAAAATCGGTCTCGATAAATCGAGTCTGACCGGCCTCGTGCGTTATTCAATTCCGGAGGAGGGCGGGCGATCACGGCTTGATGCGCAATTGGCCTCGCAAGGATTTGATCTCGATCAGTTGCCGGATCTGCCGATGATGGCGGCGCGGCTCGGTGCGATTGATGCATCGATTGTTGTTGATGCGCGCAATGTTCGCGCAACGCGAATGAAAGATGCGCATGCGGGGCGCGTGCAATTCAAAGCGCGTGCTTCCGAAGACGGGCTTGTGATCGATACACTTGATATCGCCGATCTTGGCGGGGCGAATGTGAAAGCCAGTGGTCGCTTGACCGCCGTCGGCGAACGCGTTGATGCGCTGGTTGATGCGCCTGATATGGCGCCATTGACACTTTTATTTGCAAAATTATTCCCCGGCCGTGTCGCAAGTGTTCTCTCCGAACGCGCGAAAGTCATTAGCCCCGCGCGCTTCACGGTCACAGCAGAGCGCACATCGGACTCAGCACGTACCATTCGTCTCACCTTTGATGGAACAGCCGCCACAACATCGCTTTCAGGCACAAGCCGGATGAATTTTGATGATGCGGGGCTCGTCTATCAAGTGGATGCAACCGCATCCGCGCGCGATGGTGTTGTGTTGTTGCAGCAAGCCGGCCTTTCGGTTTTACCATCGCAACTCAATGGGAGTGGGCGGGTCACACTGAAAGCGAAGGGCGATCCGCAAGCGGGGTCCGATTTATCTTATGACATGGATCTTGCGGGAGTAGCTGCAACCGGCACGCTCACGATCAACCGCGAAGCAACGCAAGCAACAGGTCCGTTCAAAATCAACACGGCCGATGCAACACCGCTTTTGGGTGCTTTGGGTTTCCCCTTTCCCGATTCAACACTCAAGACTCCGGCACAAGTTACGGGTCGGTTTGAGGCGGGTTCTGATCTTATCGCGTTCAAACAAATTGATGCGCTTGTTTCGGGGCGCAAACTTTCGGGTGCGCTCCATTATCGTCCAACGCTTTTGAAAATTGAAGGTGATCTCAAAGCGGACTTTATTTCGCTTCCCGTGCTTGCGTCTTTCGTGGTTGGACCGGTGGGAGATGCGGTGTCCGGCTCCCTCTGGCCTTCGACGCGGTTTTCCGAAGTGGGTCCGCCTCCGCTTGATCTTGTGATCGGCTTGACAGCGGATTCGGTTGATACCGGCTTTGGCGTGAAGCTCGCAAAACTCAGCACGCAACTGGCATGGCGGCCTGACTCGCTTGAGTTCCAAGCGCTGGATGCTCGGCTTTTTGATGCGCCTTTATCGGGCTCGCTTGCGCTGCGCCGACAAGGCAATTTGGCGACTTATCTGGGCAAATTATCCGTGAAAGGCGTGGCACTCGCGGATGTCTTTCCGCGCGCGGGTCTAGGCGGCAGTGCCGATGTTCAATTTGACGGTGGTGGTTCGGGTGAGAGCCTGTCGGCTTTTGCTGCATCGCTTTCGGGCGGCGGACAAATGCGGGTGAGTGGTTTGACGGTTCCCACATTTGATCTGGGTGCTGTGGCCGCGACTACGCGCGCGCTTGATAGTCAGCGTGATCCGCCGGATGTGCGTCGTGTCACGGACTTGATTTCAACCGGATTGAACGGTGGGCCTTTGCGGCTCGATGAATTATCCGCGCCGTTAACGGCGTCATCGGGCGTGATGCGCTTCGGACCGATTGATGCGCGCCAAGGCAATGCTGGTCTGCAAGGTTCGTTGTCTCTCGATATGCGGGTGATGAAACTTGATGCTCGTTTGGTTGTTGATTCAAAAGACGCGCCGAAAGATTGGATTGGTCCGCCGCCGCAAGTCATTTTGTCGTTGCGTGGTCTTGTGAGCGGTGTGCCGACGCGCGATATCGATGCAACCAATCTTACAAACATTCTCACCACCCGCGCGGTGACGCGTGAATTGGCGCGGATTGAAGCGCAAGAATCCGATTTGCGCGAACGCGGGTTCTTCACGAGGCGGTTGAAAGTGGGGCGTGATCTCGAAGAGCGCGCACGGCGTGCCGCCGAGGAAGCCCGAATTGCGGAGGAAGCGCGCAAAGCGGAAGAAGCGCGTCTGGCTGAGGAAGCCAAACGCAAAGCCGAAGCGGAAGAAGCGCAACGCAAAGCCGCGCAAGATGCCGAAACGCAACGCATTCTTGATGAGTTGAAAGCCAAAGAAGACGAAGAGGCGCTGCGCAAAAAGACACAGCAACAGAATTTGCTTCAAGGTGTTGAGCAATTGCTCAACAATAATAGCGAAGCTCAATCCGCTCCTTGAGTCATGTGACCATCGAAAGCCGCTTGCAAGACCGCGACACGAATAGCGGAGGAGAGATTGCGTCCACCGCGCGCGGTATCAATCGCGGCAATCTCGGCACCGAGACTGCGTTGATGGCGTGCAGCCATCGCACGAAGCGCGGTCCAGAATTCCGGTTCAAGCGAAATACTGGTCCGGTGTCCCGCAATTGTCACGGAATGTTTGACGAGCGTTTTGATCATTCGGTGTCGGGCGTCTCGCGCTCTGCGCCATCGAGCAATGCTTCTCGGCGCGCGACACTGCGCCGGTCATTTTCTTTTTCGGCTTTTGTCCGCCCGAACCGAATGCGGTTTTCGCTTGCCTGTTGATCTTCGGCCTTACGCTTGATGACCTTCTTGGCTTTGCGGAAGGAAATGATCTCGGCCATTGGCGTGGATGCGCGGTTCAGGTTTTTTTGCGAAAGGCGCTGAGGCTGACAATTTCGGCACCCGCTTGCGGTTCACCCGCGACCGCTGCGCCATCTTCAGATTTCTCAGCATCCTCAGCAACGGGAGGGGCGGTGGCCTCATCCGGCGTGTCATTGTCGGCTGATTCAACGCCGGCGAGCTCGAATTTCAATCCGAAATCAACGGACGGGTCCCAAAAGCCCGACAGTGAATCGAACGGCACGACGAGTTTTTCAGGAATGCCGCCAAAGGAGAGGCCCACTTCAAGCTGCGTGTCGGTAACGATGAGATCCCAGAATTGATGCTGGAGGACAATCGTCATTTCTTCCGGATGGCGTTCAAGCAGACGTGGGGAGAGTTTGACCCCGGGTGCGCGCGTGCGGAAAGAAATGAAAAAATGATGCTCGCCCGGCAGGCCTTTCTCGGCCGCCTCGATCAGCACGCGACGGACCACGCCGCGCAGAGCATCCTGCACCATCAAGTCGTATCGGATTAAATCTTCGCCCATCACATTTCGCCTGAAGACGCCGGCGTTCCCCCAAAACAAAAGTGGAGGCTTCTGTTGCCAGGCGCCTCCGGGCCCCGCCTTACGCGGCTAAGCGTAAGGGCTTTGATTTCGGTCTTGGCGCCGCATTACGCAGCGATTGCAACCGGAGCATAGTTGTCATTGGCAACTATAAGTTAAGCCCGATAACGGTGGTACCATGCCGGACGAAAGACCACCCTTTACACCCTCGTCGATCCTAGTTCGCCCCCGCCGGAGCCCGGCCAAATGTCCGAAAAGGACGTCTGGATCGGGTTCGGGTGGAGGCGCCGGGTACCGCCCCCGGGTCCGAAAGGTTTATTCCGATGACAGTTTATCGTCATAGCCGCCTTGCGACGGCATCCCCAATATAGGGTGTCAGGCGTCGAAACGGAAGGCCCGAATGGGTTGGGGACAGTTTCTCTCCCGCGCGGGCATTGTCTGCCCTTTGCGGGCGTGAGGCGCTATGGTCGCCCTCTTTTGATAACCAATGGATTCGCGGACCATGCAGGCCTATCACGATCTCTTGCGCCGGGTGATGACGGAGGGGGCGGTGAAAACCGACCGCACCGGCACGGGCACACGATCCGTGTTCGGCCATCAGATGCGGTTTGATCTCGGCGCCGGTTTTCCGCTGGTGACCACCAAAAAGCTTCATCTGCGCTCGATCATTCATGAATTGCTGTGGTTCATCGCGGGCGAGACCAATATCGATTATCTGCGCAAAAACGCGGTCACGATCTGGGATGAATGGGCGGATGAGGGCGGTGAACTCGGCCCCGTTTATGGCAAGCAATGGCGCTCATGGGCCAAGCCCGATGGCGGAACGGTTGATCAGATCCAATGGGTGATCAATGAGATCAAGCGCAATCCGGATTCGCGACGGCTTGTGGTGTCGGCCTGGAATCCCGCTGATCTCGACAAAATGGCTCTGCCGCCCTGTCATTGCCTGTTCCAGTTTTATGTGGCGGAGGGAAAACTCTCTTGCCAGCTTTACCAGCGTTCGGCGGATATTTTTTTGGGCGTGCCCTTCAACATTGCAAGCTATGCCTTGCTCACCGCGATGATGGCGCAAATCTGCGGATTAAAGCCCGGCGATTTCGTGCATAGTTTTGGCGATGCGCATCTTTATTCCAATCATGTCGAGCAGGCGACGTTGCAATTGACCCGCGAACCGCGCCCTTTGCCGCGCTTGAAGCTCAATCCCGCTGTGACATCGCTCTTCGATTTCACTTATGATGATATTTCAATTGAAGGCTATGATCCGCATCCGGCGATCAAAGCGCCTGTGGCTGTGTGATGACCAAAGTTACCCCGCGCCTCACCTTTGTCGTCGCTATGGCTGAAAATCGCGTGATCGGGCGTGATAACGGATTGGCGTGGCATCTCGGGTCCGATTTGAAATTGTTCAAAGCGGCAACGCTTGGCAAGCCCATGATCATGGGGCGCAAAACATTTCTGTCCATTGGTAAGCCTTTGCCCGGTCGTGAAACGATTGTGCTCACGCGCGATCCGTCTTTCTCGGTTGAAGGGGTGCATCGCGCCGCTTCGCTTGACGAGGCGCTGACGCAGGGCGCAGCCCTTGCCGCAAAACTCAATGTCGATGAAATCACGGTCGCTGGTGGCGCGGATGTTTACGAGCAATTGCTCGATCGCGTGGACCGGATCATCATGACTTATGTTCATGCGCAGCCGGACGGTGATGCTTTTTTCCCTGCTTTCGAGCATCTGCCGTTTCGGGAGGTGACACGCGCTGATCATCCGGCCGGTCCGCGCGATGACCATTCCTTCACAACTGTGACCTATGATCGGGATCGCGAGGCGACATGAGGTCGCGCAACGGGGCCGGTTGACGTTTTGTGTCCGCATTCCCATCTCAATTCTGCCAAAAATCACGGAAATCATGTGATTTGAGGAACAAAAAAGGACGAATGAATGAATTGGAACAATCAAGGCGGCGGCCCCTGGGGGCCTAAACGCCCAAATCCCTGGGGGCAAGGCCCGCAGAGCGGTGGACCCGGCGGCGGACGTACGCCCGATTTCGAAGACATGCTGCGCAAGGGGCAAGATCAGCTCAAAAATCTTGTGCCCGGAGGCCAATTTGGCGGCCGCGGTGTCGGCCTGATCGGATTAGGTGCGATTGTTTTATGGCTCGCCAGCGGTCTTTACACGGTGCGTCCCGACGAAGTGGGTCTGAATTTGATTTTCGGCCGCTATGTCGGCACCACCCAGCCGGGTTTGAACTACAATCTTCCTTATCCGATTGGCTCCGTCATTCGCCCGAGCGTGACGACGGTGAATACGACCGAAATCGGCTTTCGCTCCGGTGAAGTCGTACGTCGCACGGGATCACGCGATCTTGGCGAAGAAAGCCTGATGCTGACGGGCGATGAAAACATTGTCGACATTGATTTTGCTGTGCAGTGGCAGGTGAACCCCGCCCGCGCCGCCGATTTTGTGTTCAACATTCAAGAACCCGAAACCTCAATCAAAGCGGTAGCCGAAAGCGCGATGCGCGAAATCATCGGCAAGCGTAACATTCAAGCCATTCTCACAACCGAACGTGGTGCGGTTGAAAGCGACGTCAAGCAATTGATGCAGGACGTGCTCGATTCTTATGGTGCCGGTGTTGTCATTCGGCTTGTGCAATTGCAGAAGGTTGACCCGCCCGCGCAAGTCATTGATGCGTTCCGCGATGTGCAGGCCGCGCGTCAGGACCAAGATCGCGCGCGCAATGAGGCAGAGACCTATGCGTCAAAAGTTGTGCCCGAGGCACGCGGTGAAGCTGCGCGCATTCAGCAAGAAGCCGAAGCCTATCGCGAACGCGTGATTGCGGAAGCCTCCGGTCAAGCCAGCCGCTTCGACCAGATTTATGCAGAATATAAAAAAGCACCCGAAGTAACACGCGAGCGCATGTATCTTGAGACTATGGAACGTGTTTTGGCGGGTTCGGAGAAAACGGTGATCGAGCAGAATGGTGCGAGCCAACAAGGAGTCATTCCTTATCTGCCGCTCGGTGACGCCTTGAAAAAGCCGGGAGCAACAAAATGAATTCGACCACTCGGTTTTTAGCAGGCTTTGTTCTTCTCATTGTTTTGGTCGTTGTTTTGTCTTCGACCTTTGTTGTGCAGCAAACGCAACAGGCATTGGTGTTCCGCTTTGGCAGCATTGCCCGCGCGCCCATTACTGAACCGGGGCTTTATATCAAGTTCCCCTTCATTGAAAATGTGATTGCGCTGGATAAGCGGATTCTCGATCTCGAATTGCCGCAGCAGGAAGTGATTGCGTCGGATCAAAAGCGTCTCGTTGTGGATGCGTTTGCGCGCTATCGCATTACCGATCCGTTGCGCTTTTATCAAAGCGTGAACAGCATTGCGGGTGCCAATATTCGTTTGACCTCGATCGTCAATTCAACCGTCAGAACGATTTTGGCGGATGCGAGCCTAGCCACTGTGGTGCGCGCTGATCGTGCGGGGTTGATGCATCGCATTCGGGATGATGTGAATACGCAATCGCAAGGGCTTGGCATTCAAGTCGTGGATGTGCGCTTGCGGCGTGCAGACCTTCCGGAGCAAAACAGCCAAGCGGTGTTCCAACGCATGCAAACCGAACGTCAGCGCGAAGCGGCTGATATTCGCGCGCAAGGCTCGCAATTCTCACAAACGATCAAAGCGAAGGCGGATCGTGATGTGGTGGTGTTGCGCGCGGAAGCGACCAAGACCGCCGAACAGGTGCGCGGTGAGGGCGATGCGCAGAAGAATAAAATTCTGGCCGAGGCCTATAGCCGCGATCCGGAATTCTTCGCCTTCTATCGCTCGCTTGCCGCTTATGAGCAGTCTTTCCGACCCGGAGAAAGCCGTATGGTGCTCACGCCGGAATCAGCGTTCATGCGGTTCTTCAAAAACCCATTCGCGCGGCCTTTGAGCGAGCAAATGATGGACTGATCATGGCCCCGCGCATAACGGAACGGTTTTGCGGGGCTTTCTGTTTGAAACCCATCGGCGCGCCTCGCGTGCCGATGGGGTGCCATTCACTGATATGACTGTTTTTAGGAGCGCGTGATGATCTCATTACCACGGACCGGGATGGCTCTCGGATCAGCGATCAGAGTTTTTGGCGTTGCGCTGGCTTTGGTGATTGTGCCGCTGAGTGCAGCATCTGCCCGCGGGCCCGAGTCGCTTTCTGGGCTTGCTGAGAAAGTCATGGATGCTGTGGTGAACATCTCGGCAGCAACCAATGTGCCAGCGGATCAACAACATGCGGTTCCGGTTCCCCAATTTCCGCCGGGTTCTCCGTTTCAAGAATTCTTTGACGAGTTTTTGGGACCAAACGGTCCTAATGGCGGGAAAATACCACAACGCAAATCCTCGTCGCTGGGCTCAGGCTTTGTGATTGATCCGTCCGGTATCGTGGTCACCAATAATCACGTCATTGGTGATGCGGATGAGATCACGGTGATTTTCAACGATGGCCGCAAATTAAAGGCGGAACTCATCGGCAAAGATCCGAAAGTGGATCTCGCTGTGTTGCGCGTGAAGTCCGATAAGCCGCTCGTGTCAGTAAAATTCGGTAATTCCGATGATGAAAAAATCGGTGATTGGGTGATGGCCATCGGCAATCCGTTTGGTCTTGGTGGGTCGGTATCGGCCGGCATCATCTCCGCACGCAATCGCGATATTTCGGATCAATCCTATGGCCAATATCTGCAGACGGATGCGGCGATCAATAAAGGCAATTCCGGCGGCCCCTTGTTCAATATGGAGGGCGAAGTCATCGGCATCAACACCGCTATTTTATCGCCATCGGGTGGGTCCATCGGTATCGGCTTTGCAATTCCCTCAAGCCTTGCGCAACCGGTTGTTGAACAATTGACGGCGTTTGGTGAAACCCGCCGCGGTTGGTTGGGTGTGCGGATCCAGAATGTTGACGACACGATTGCCGAAAGCCTCGGCCTTGGTGACGCGCGCGGCGCTTTGGTGGCGGGCGTTGATGACAAGGGCCCTTCAAAAGTGGCGGGTATCGAACCGGGTGATGTCATCATAAAATTTGACGGCAAACTGATTAAGGAATCGCGTGATCTGCCGCGCATTGTTGGCCAGACCGCGGTCGGTAAAACCGTCGATGTTGTAGTCATGCGCAAGGGCAAGGAAACCACGATCCGCGTCACTTTGGGTCGCCTTGAAGAAGGTGAAAAACAAGCCAAAGCCGAGACACCAAAGGCAGTCGAGCCGGTGAACAAGAAAATTCTCGGTCTTGAAGTGTCCACTTTGACGGATGAGTTGCGCAAGCGCTTTCAAGTTAAAGAGGGCTTGAAGGGTGTTCTCGTTCTTAAAGTTGACCCGTCAGCACCAGCGACTGAAAAACGTGTCACCGCGGGCGATGTGATTGTGGAGATCCAGCAAGAAGCGGTGGATACGCCTGACGTCTTGGTGACACGTATTGAGGCACTCAAGAAAGCGGGCAAGAAAACAGCGCTATTTTTGATTGCCAATGGTCAGGGCGATGTGAGGTTTGTGGCCTTGCCTTTGGAGTGAGGGATTTTACTCAATCCAGCTCGAACGCGAATAGCCTTGCGCGTAAAGTAATGCGGTTAAATCCGCGTGATCGATACGCGCATGGGCCGCTTCGGCAACGGCGGGCTTTGCCCGATAGGCCACGCCGATCCCGGCTTCTTTGATCATATCGAGATCATTGGCGCCGTCACCAATGGCGAGTGTTTCGCTGTTTTGGAGTGCGAATAGATCACGCAATTCCATAAGTGCTGATTTTTTTGCCGCGCGTCCCAGAATCGGATCTTCGACCAGTCCGGTGAGTTTTCCATTTTCAACGATCAAGCGGTTGGCGCGGTGTTCGTTAAACCCGATCATCTCCGAAATCGGACCGGTAAAGACGGTAAATCCGCCGGACACAAGCGCGGTATAAACGCCGTGGCTCTTTAACGTTCCCACAAGCGTGCGCGCGCCGGCGGTCAGCGTGATGCGGTTGGAAATGACTTTGGGAATAACGCCTGCATCAAGCCCTTTCAACAGGGCCACACGTTCGCGCAAAGCAGGTTCGAATTCGAGTTCGCCTTTCATGGCGCGCTCTGTGATTTTGGCGACTTTTTGTTTCAAGCGGAGTTCAGCGGCGAGCTCGTCAATGCATTCTTGCGCGATCATGGTGGAATCCATATCGGCAATGAAAAGCTTTTTGCGCCGGCCGGCGACGGGCTGCAGGATCACATCGACCGGCTTTGAGCTCAGAATCTTCTCGAGTGGGGCAAGGGCCGCGGCGGCCGCTTTGGCCGTTTCGGCGGGAAAAACAATGTCGATGGCGATTTGCCCGTCTAGCCGGATCACTTTGGCGTTTTCAGGAAGGGCTTGCGCGAGCTTCGAAAGCAGCGCATCGGACAAAGCGGCCTTGTCGGGGTTTGAGACAAGGGTCGCAACGAAATCGATCATCAAAGGCAAGTCCTCATGAATTCCCGGTCGGACAAACGCGCGCTCCTGATCGCCGGGCCAACGGCCAGCGGCAAGACGGCGCTGGCGCTGGCTCTGGCCGACCGACTCGGCGGCGCGATTGTGAACGCCGACTCGATGCAGGTCTATCGCGATCTTTCGATTATAACGGCGCGGCCTTCAGCGGAAGAGATGGCCCGCGCGCCGCATTTTCTGTTTGGCACTGTGGATGCGGCTGAAAACTACTCGGTCGCGCGCTGGCTCTCCGATGCGGGCGCGGTGCTCCGCGAGATTGAAGCCCAAGGACGCTTTCCGATCTTTGTGGGCGGGACAGGGCTCTATTTCCGCGCGCTGACGGAGGGGCTCTCCGACATTCCCCCCGTGCCCGAAGCGGTGCGCGCGGATTTACGAGACTGGGCCGAGGGGCGGCCTGCTGAGGACATCCATGCGCGGCTTAAAGCCGTCGATCCGGAAACCGCCGCCACTTTGAGACCGACCGATCCGCAGCGCAATCTGCGGGCTTTGGAGGTGTTTATGGCGACGGGGCGCTCCTTGCGATCCTTCCATGCCGAACGGCGGGGCGCGGTGCTTAGACCCGACGAGGTTCTTTCGATCTTTCTTGCGCCGGATCGTGACCTCTTGCGCGCCCGCATCGATTCCCGCTTTGACGGCATGATGGCCGCGGGAGCGCTTGAGGAAGTGAAAGCGCTGGCGGCGCGCGGGCTTGATCCCGCTTTGCCAGCGATGCGCGCCCATGGCGTACCCGGCATCATCCGCTCGCTTCACGGTGATATCTCGATGGAAGAGGCGATCGAAAAAGGCAAAGCCGACACGCGCGCCTATTCGAAACGCCAACACACCTGGTTCCGCCATCAGGCGCCCGATTTCATCTGGGTGAAGCCGGAGGAGGCGGAGGTATGGGTGGGGGGCAATTTGCGTCTTGATTGACGTTAGGTTAATTTTTTTTGAATTTATATTGAAGTGCAATTTGTGTTTATGAGGAGCAGGTCATGTCGAGATCGTGGCGCGCCTTATTGAGCGCTCTGCCTTTTGTAATTTTAGCCGGATTATTTTTTTACGCTTATTATTCCAGCGGATTTAGATATGCCGTTCACATGACCATCATGGTTGGGCTCATCCAATTGTATGTTCCATTAGTAGATCGCCTGCTTCGATTTTTTCCCCTTAAAAGCAAGAATGGTTGGACGCGTCTGGGCCCCTCATCAGCGTCTTTATTATTGCTCATGATGCCATTGAGTATTGCCCTTATTCTGATTGTGAACCATGTGGTTGATTTCGTCTTTTTTAGAGATTCGACTGATTTTTCATTTTTATATCTTTTCTCTATTTACTCCGAGCAACCAATTTTTGCACTCTTTGTTGCGTTATGCATGATTTATGGATTTTTCACCGGCTGGATTCGTCGTTTGCGTTGGAATGATCAAGAGATTGAATATCGTGATCCTAAGTTTCGTATCACGCGCATCAAGTGGGCCGATATTGACCATGTGACGCTCGGCGGCGCATGGGTCTCAAATGATGTTTTGTTAAAAAACGGGAAGCGGTTGACGTTCCCAAAACTCGCCGGATGCGCGGGCTTTGAGCAATTCAAGGCGGAGGCGCTAGCGAAGAATGTTGCTATTATGCAGACAGGTAAGGCCGCCGCCAAGCTTTCAGCCGCCTAACCCGACGAAAATCCAGCCAAAACCCCTTGACGATCCGCGCCTTCCGTCTTAGCGTTCAGTCCGAAATTTGAAGGAGAGGCGCGGTGCGCAAGATTCTTGTAGTAGTTATGGGGCGTCAGGAGCGGGGCGGATTGTAATCCGTTAATCCCGAGACTGGCGCTTAACCGACCCCCTCCGAACAGGGGGTTTTTTATTGCCTTGAAGCCGAGGCCCGATCTTCCGAGACGGGCCGGTACGGAGAGACGACGATGACTGAGACGATGAGCGGTGCGGAAATGGTGATCAAAGCCCTCCAAGATCAGGGGGTCGAGCATATTTTCGGCTATCCCGGCGGGGCTGTTCTGCCGATTTATGATGCGATGTTCCATCAGGACAAGGTGAAACACATCCTGGTCCGCCACGAGCAGGGCGCGGTTCATGCCGCCGAAGGCTATGCGCGTTCGTCAGGCAAAGTCGGTTGCGTACTCGTGACCTCGGGTCCGGGCGCCACCAATGCGGTGACCGGTTTGACCGATGCGATGCTCGATTCCAGTCCGCTCGTCTGCATCACCGGTCAGGTGCCCACCCATCTCATCGGTTCCGACGCGTTCCACGACTGCGACACGGTCGGCATCACGCGTCATTGCACGAAGCTTAATTATCTCGTGCGCTCGGTTGAGGATTTGCCGCGCATTTTGCACGAAGCTTTTTATGTGGCTTCAAACGGACGTCCG
>CANGPA010000047.1 GCA_947455645.1 Hyphomicrobiales bacterium
CATGCGATCTTCGTGAAAAAGCACGATCATTCGGATGTCTTCACGCAAGCCTTCCGCATTTTCTTTCGCCGCCGCGCTTTGATTGAAAAAATCATTCAGACCATGTCGCCATATTCGCCCGGCAAAGACGAGAAGAAGAAAAAGCCCGAAGCGGGTGCGTTGCGTGCGGCTGAATCCTTGCTCAAAGCCAAGCGCGACGATACGCCCCCGGAAGAAGAAAAAATTGAATTGGATGCGCGGCTCACAATGTCCGAGCGCGAAATTTTGCAAAGCAAAGATTTTGCGCAAATGACAGCGCAGGAGATTATGAAAGCACGCGCGCTGATTGATCGACTTGTGATGCCGGATGATGCACGGCCCACGCGGCGCTTCGTGCCCGCGGCGCGCGGCAATCGCATCGATTTGCGGCGCACTTTTCGCAACTCGTTGCGCTATGGCGGCGACAGCATTGATTTGCACTTTCGCGCGCCCGATGAAAAATACCCGCCCGTAGTCGCGATCTGCGACATATCCGGATCCATGGCCGATTATACGCGGCTCTTCCTGCATTTTCTTCATACGCTTACGGACAAGCGCAAACGCGTGCATACATTTTTGTTCGGCACGCGCTTGACCAATGTCACCCGCTCTTTGAAAAGCCGTGACCCGGATGACGCGCTCGCCAAATGTACCGAGCAAGTTGCCGATTGGTCAGGGGGAACGCGTATCGGCCCGTCGCTTCATCGCTTTAACCGTACATGGGCGCGGCGTGTCTTGGGGCAGGGCGCCATTGTCTTGCTTTTCACGGATGGCCTCGAGCGTGACGACACAGACGAGCTTAAGGCCGAAATCGATCGCCTTCATCGCTCCTGTTCAAAACTTGTTTGGTTAAACCCTTTGTTGCGCTTTGATGGTTTTGAGGCGAAGGCGTCAGGCATTCGGGCCATTCTGCCGCATGTTGACGAATTCCGCCCCATTCATAATCTAAAGAGCATGGAGACGCTGGTTCAGGCTCTGTCGAAAGACAGCGCCGCTTCAGCAGATCCGCGTTTGTGGTTGAAGCGCGTCGCGTAATTTTCCGAAAAAGGAAACATCTCATGCTTGCGACCGATGATGATCTTTTGAAACAAGCCGAAACTTGGCGACGCGAAGGCCGCGGCGTCGCTTTGGCAACCGTTGTTGAAACTTGGGGTTCGGCGCCGCGCCCGGTCGGCAGCCATCTCGTCATTGATGCGGAAGGCACGTTTATGGGCTCTGTGTCGGGCGGGTGTGTTGAGGGTGCCGTTGTGACGGAAGCGCTTGATGTGATTGAGAGTGGTGCGCCGAAAATGCTTGAATTTGGCGTGGCCGATGAGACCGCGTGGAAAGTGGGCCTCTCCTGCGGTGGGCGCATCAGCGTCTATGTCGAGAAGGTCACCTGAATGGATCTCGCGCTTCTCGTAAAACTCAATCAGGAGCGTGCCGCACGCCGTGCCGCAGTTCTCGTTACGGAGATCGCAACTGGCGCGCAGCGTCTTGTTCTTGAAAAAGACGTGGCTCACGATCCTTATGCCGCCTTCCTTACTGATGCGTTGCGCATGGGTAAAAGCGGTGTGATTGAAAGCGAAGGCCATAAGGTTTTTCTCACTGTTCAAGCGCCGGTACTGCGCATCATCGCAATCGGTGCCGTTCACATTTCACAAGCCTTGGTGCCGATGGCGCAACAACTCGGCCATGATGTGATCATTGTTGATCCGCGCGAAGCCTTTGCATCGCCGGAACGCTTTCCCGATGTGCCGGTCCATGCCGAATGGCCTGATCTTGTTTTGCCGAAGCTGGGAGCGGATCGTTACACCGCTTATTTGATGTTGACTCATGATCCGAAAATTGACGATCCGGCATTACAATTCGCTTTGACATCGGAGGCGTTTTATATCGGTGCACTCGGTTCACGAAAGACACACGGCAAAAGACTCGAGCGCTTGCAAGCGATGGGGTTTGATGAGCAGACACTCAAACGTATCCATGCACCCATCGGCTTGAACATCGGCGCCATTAGCCCGGCTGAAATTGCTCTATCGATTCTGGGCGAGATCACTGCAAAACTTCGGTTGAAACCCGACGGTACAAAAATCGGGAATTGATCTCATGAAATTTGGTCCCGTTCCGGTTGATCAGGCCTTGGGTGCCATTTCAGCGCATTCGGTCAAGCTTGGCGAGCGCGTTATCAAGAAAGGTGCAACGCTTTCGGCGGATGATCTTGCGGCGATGCGCATGGCGCATTTAGACACCGTCATCGTTGCGCGCCTTGATGTGGATGATATCGATGAAAATCAAGCGGCCAATCAACTTGCACATGCTTTGAGCGCCGAGGGCGTAAGATGCGATGGACCGTCCACGGGTCGCGTTAATCTCTTTGCCACGGATGCTGGCGTTTTGCGTGTTGATCGTGCGCGGGTTGATGCCTTTAATGCGATTGATGAATCTGTAACCTTTGCCACGTTGCCGGATTTTCGCGCGGTCGAGCGGGGCGAGATGATCGGCACCGTAAAAATCATTCCCTTCGCTTTGCCAAAGCCTGTGCTTGAACACGCCATCGCGACGTTGGGTGGTCAATCGGCGATTGCGGTCAAGCCCTTTAAGCGTCTCAAAATCGCTGCAATTTCAACTCTGCTGCCGGGTTTGAAATCAAGCGTGATCAATAAAACACTCGCAGTTCTGGAAGGTCGGCTTGCGCCTTCAGGATCAAGCGTTGATGTCGATTTGCGTGTGGCGCATGACGTGGATGCCGTTCAACACGCCATCATAAACGCACTCGATGATGAGTCTGATGTGGTCATTCTTTATGGTGCTTCCGCGATCATCGACCGGCGTGATGTTATTCCCTCGGCCATAGAAGCCATTGGCGGACATATTGAGCATTTTGGTATGCCGGTTGATCCGGGCAATCTCATGCTCATTGGGTCTGCACGCGGTAAAACCATTCTGGGTGCACCGGGCTGTGCGCGCTCACCTAAAGAAAATGGATTTGATTGGGTGTTGCAGCGTGTCATGGCGGGTATTCCGGTAACACGGGCGGATATGACCGCGCTCGGCGTTGGCGGTCTTCTGATGGAAATTGTGCAACGGGGTCATCCGCGCGATCTTCAATCGGTTCAGTCTGAGTAAATCCGATGACGATTGCCGCTATTATTCTTGCTGCGGGTCGTTCAACGCGGATGGGCAGCAACAAGCTTCTTGAGTTCTTGAGAGATCGACCGCTTCTGCGCCATGTTGTTGATGCCGCTTTGGCATCGCGTGCTTATCCCGTTTTTGTTGTTACGGGGCATAATGAGGACACGATCCGCGCAACACTCTCGTCTTCGGATGTGAGTTTTATTGCCAATCCCGATTTTGCAGAAGGTCTTTCAACCTCGCTCAAAGCGGGTGTTCGGGCTTTGCCGTCATCGATTGATGCCGCGCTCATTCTTTTGGGCGATATGCCTTTGATCACACATGAGTTGATCAATCAGATGATAGATATTTTCAATGCTTCGCCTCACGCTTTGGCGGTCGTGCCGACTTATCAAGGTGAGTGGGGCAATCCCGTTCTGCTCGCACGGTCCCTGTTTGATGACGTGCAAAGGCTTGAGGGCGATGCAGGCGCGCGCAAACTTTTACACACGCATCGCACGGATGTGATCGAGATGCCTGTGACATGTGATAATGTTTTGATCGATCTCGATACACCCGAGGCACTCGCCAAAGCGCGTGCCAATCATCAGGGTTAATAGACACGCTCATCCTCATCATGAGGATGTAAAATTATTCCTCATCCTGAGGAGTGACGAACGCCCAGAGCGTAAGCGAAGGGCAGGCGCTCTAAAGCGTGGTTCAGTTCGCTCACGTGTAGCGTGGTTCGAGACGCATTGCTGCGCAATGCTCCTCACCATGAGGATGTTATAACTTTCCTCATCCTGAGGAGCGCCGTCAGGCGCGTCTCGAAGGACGTGGTTCCGTGCTTCACTGGATGGCGTGGTTCAAGACGCATCGCCCCGTCAGGCGCGTCTCGAAAGACGTTTCTGCGATAAGCGATGCTTTTCATCGCATCGTTCCACCATTCGCTATTTACTTCCCCCGCTTTTCCATCCGGCAGCGATCAGAACAATAGAGCACCTCGTCCCAGACGCGCTCCCATTTCTTGCGCCACGCAAAGGGGCGTCCGCAATGGGCGCAGGGCTTCTGGGGTAAGTCGCTCTTTTTTCGCATGGGTGGCATGAGGTGTGGTCCGCATCCGGTGTCACTGTTCATACGTATGGGATCAAAAGCAAATCAGATCACCTGACGCGTATGAAAGGCCTATCACATGACCGACACGGTTCTTATTTTCGGTGGAGCAGGGGGAATTGGCGCCTCTGTGGCCAAGGCGGTCAAGGCGCGCGGCATGGCGGTTCATCTTGTCGGGCGCACACGCACGACGCTTGATGCCGTCGCGCGGGATCTGGGCGGCGCAACCGTTTCGGTCGCTGATGTCACCAATGCCGACGATATTGCCGACGCGGTCGATCAAGCCACTGCCGCTTCTGGTGGTTCATTGGCGGGTCTTTGCTACGCAGTCGGTTCGATCACGCTTAAACCTGTGACGCGGTTGACCGATGAGGACATTCTCTCCGATTTCAAACTCAACACGCTCGGCGCGTTCAATGCCGTCAAAGCATCTCTGCCGGCTTTGAAAAGCCATGCAACACCCGCTTCGGTTTTATTGTTTTCAACCATAGCCGTGCATCAGGGATTTACATCGCATGCATCAATCGGCATGGCCAAAGGCGCCATTGAAGGTCTGATGTTATCGCTTGCCGCTGAACTAGCACCGAAGATACGCGTGAATTGCATCGCCCCATCTTTGACGCGCACGCCGCTCGCCGCGCAAATTTTATCCAATGAGACGATGGTCAACGCTATTGCCGGACTTCATGCCATGCAGCGGATCGGCGAGGGTGATGACATCGGGCCTCTTGCGGCCTTGCTTTTGTCATCTGACGCGCAATGGATCACGGGGCAAAGTTTTGGTGTGGATGGTGGGCGCTCGACACTGCGCACCAAGGGATAAAAATGGCTGGTGCATTACGATTGATTTTGGGTGATCAGCTGATGCGATCACTTGCAAGCCTCAAAGACCTTGATGCAAAAAATGACCATATTTTGATGGTCGAAGTCGCAGAGGAAGCGAACTATGTAAAGCATCATAAGCAAAAGCTTGTAATGGTCTTCTCAGCGATGCGCCATTTTGCCGAAGGCCTTAAAAAGGACGGCTTGCCGATCCACTATGTGAGTTTGGAAGATCCCGCCAATAGCGGGTCATTTTCAGGCGAAGTTGAACGGGCGATCGCACGCTTTAAGCCATCGCGCATCATCGTCACAGAACCCGGTGAATGGCGCGTGCGTCACATGATGGATGCATGGAGCACCGCTTATGGCGTGCCCGTCGAAATTCGCGATGATGATCGCTTTTTCGCCAAGCGTGAGGATTTTGCGGATTGGGCTGAAGGCCGCAAAGAATTGCGTATGGAGTTTTTCTATCGCGTCATGCGCAAGAAATCGGGCCTTCTCATGCAGGGCGATCAACCCGAGGGTGGCCGCTGGAATTTTGATGCTGAAAATCGGAAAGCCCTATCAGCCAAAGAGCGACTTCCGAACCGAAAGCGTTATGCACCCGATCACATCACGGAAGAGGTGATGGCGATGGTATCGCGTCGTTTTGCGGATCATCCGGGCAGGCTCGAGTCTTTTGGGTGGCCTGTCACGCGTGATGATGCATGCGATGCACTCGATCACTTTATCGACACCTGTTTGCCGCGCTTTGGTGATGTGCAAGATGCAATGAAATCGGGCGAGCCCTTTTTGTTTCACGCTTTGCTTGCGCCCGCATTGAACTGTGGGTTGCTCGTGGCGCATGAGGTCTGTACGGCGGCGGAGCGCGCCTATCACGAGGGCCATGCACCGTTGAATGCGGTTGAAGGGTTTATTCGCCAAATCCTCGGATGGCGTGAATATGTCCGGGGCTTTTATTGGCTGAAAATGCCTGATTACGCGCAGTCCAATGCGCTCTCCGCCGATCGTCCATTGCCCGACTTTTACTGGACCGGCGACACCGACATGAATTGTCTCAAGCAATGTGTGAATGACACAATGGACAATGCCTATGCCCATCACATTCAGCGTCTGATGGTGCTGGGCAATTTTGCGCTTCTTGCCGGTATCCGTCCGTCTGAGTTGGAAGCGTGGTTTCTGGCCGTCTATGCCGATGCTTATGAATGGGTGGAACTGCCCAATGTCCATGGCATGGCGCTTTATGCCGATGGTGGCATGTTGGCCTCAAAGCCCTATGCCGCGTCCGGCTCCTATGTGAACCGGATGAGCGATTATTGCAAAACCTGTCGCTATGATCCGAAAACGACACAATTCGAAATTATGTGTCCGATGACCTATCTTTACTGGTCGTTTTTGTATCGGAACACCTCTGTTCTTTACCTCAACAACCGTCTTTTAATACCTTATCGCGCACTCGATTCCATGGCAGAAGAGCGCCGATCCGGTTTGCTCGCGGCGACTGATCGTTTTCTGGCCGCGCTTGAGTCCGGGGGCGACAAGAAGGGGTCTGTTGCGCGTAAGCCCGCTTGAAGTTTTGGTTTATCAAGGACTTGGACGACTGACCCCGATGACGCTTTCGCCTGAACGCATCTCGACCATCTTGCGTGACCTGCCGGAGCGGGGCGAGGGGGGCCGCCTTAAGGTTGCCGATATCGTGTCTGCACTCGGCGCGCGTGGTTATTCGATATTGATCGTGATTTTGGGCCTTCCGAACAGCCTGCCCATGCCCCCGCCGATCGCGCTGGTCAGCGGATTCTTGATGGTTTTCATATCCTTACAGATGATGTTCGGGCGCGCGGCGCCATGGCTTCCGGCATCGATTCTCAAGCGAGATGTCCCGCGCGCCGATATCCGCCGGGCCATCGACCAGGCCATGCCTTGGGTCCGTTGGATCGAGAAATTGGCCCAACCAAGGCTGATTCTGGTCGATTCCGGCCCTGGAATCCGCTTTATCGGCTTCGGTTTGCTGGTTTTGTCGCTCGGGCTTGTGTTCGCGCTGCCGGTTGTTGGGCAAATTCCGATCGGCATCGCCCTCTGCCTTATCGGCCTCGGCCTTGTAGAACGTGACGGCGTCCTAGTGGCCATTGGCTTCGGTATTGGGGTGGTGGGTGTGGCCTTTTCCTACGGATTCCTTGTCGCCGTTTTGACCGGCGCATCGCGCCTTATCTAATTGAAATCCTTAGATAAGGGCCTGACCTTTCATGCTCGTATGGCCATTGCGCCCGATGATGATGTGGTCATGAACCAACACGCCCAACGGCTTGCCGGCGTCAACAATTTGCCGGGTCATCGCAATATCGCCTTGCGAAGGCGTTGGGTCTCCGGAAGGGTGATTATGGACCAAAATCACCGCTGTAGCCGACAATTCAAGCGCTCTTTTGACCACTTCTCGCGGATAAACGGGGGTATGGTCGACCGTTCCGGTTTGCTGCACTTCATCCGCAATCAACCCATTCCGTTTGTCCAAAAACAGAATTCGGAACATTTCTTTGGCCTCAAACGCCATGGACGCCCGGCAATAATCGATAACCGCCGTCCAAGATCCCAAGACCGTGCGTTTATTCACAGCACCGCGCGCCAGTTCCCGCCCCGCCGCTTCAACCAATTTGAGGTCGATCGCTGTCGCCTCACCAATCCCGTCAGTCGCACGCAGCCGTGTAAGCGGTGCGCCCAACACCTCCGCTACCGACCCAAACTCCGAAATCAGCTTTTTTGCCAGAGGTTTAACGTCACGCCGCGGAATAGAGCGAAAGAGGATGAGCTCAAGGAGTTCATAATCCTGAAGCGCCTCGCGCCCTGCGCGTAGAAATCGATCTTTCAACCTCTGGCGGTGGCCACTTGCATGATCGTCCCCTGAACTCGGTTCCATCGGGGAAGACATGCGATCATTCATGACATTTAGCTCGAACTTATATGCGTTTTATCAAGCCCGCGGGGGGAAAGCGTGAAAATCTCGCAGCCCGTCTCTGTTATCCCAATCGTATGCTCATATTGCGCCGAAAGCGACCGATCCCGCGTGACCGCGGTCCAGCCATCTCCTAAGACTTTCACCTCTGGGCGCCCAAGATTGATCATGGGTTCGATTGTGAAAAACATGCCCGGCTTTAAAGGGACGCCGTCTCCTGCGCGGCCATAATGCAGGATATTGGGCTCGTCATGAAAAAGCCGTCCGAGACCATGTCCACAAAAGTCTCTCACAACAGAGCATCGCTCCGATTCAGCATAGGATTGTATGGCATAACCGATGTCGCCCGTTGTCGCGCCCGGGCGAACTGCTGCAATCCCGCGCATGAGGCTCTCATAGGTGACGTCCATAAGTCGTTCTGCGCGGCGGGGAATTTCACCCACGCCGTACATGCGGCTTGAATCGCCATGCCATCCGTCAACCACCAATGTCACGTCGATATTGACAATATCGCCATCCCGCAATGGTTTGTCATTTGGAATTCCATGGCACACCACATGGTTTATGGATGTGCAGATGGATTTTGTGAAACCCCTATAATGCAACGGTGCCGGATAAGCGCCGTGGTCCATCGCGAATTCAAGACAGAATTTATCGAGAAAGTCGGTGGTTATTCCAGGCTTCACGAGATCTATCAGGAGATCGAGAGCTTGAGCCGTCAATTGTCCAGCTTTTCTCATGCCTTCAAAGGCATCAGTGCCAAAGAGTTTAATTTGACCCGGGTGACGGCGGGTGGCTGAGTCTGCATCAACAAAGTTCATCATGATCCAACGTCGCGAAAACGTGAAATTTAGATTAGAAATGGGGTATTTATCGGTCTATGGCAAGAAGAACCGATAAATATCCTTTCGATTTCGTAGGAGTTTTCGATAGGGTCCCTTGAGAGAAATTCGTTCAGATTCTAAGTTCCCCAACCCCAATCATGGCCGGTGTAATTATGACCCTTGAAAGCTCAACACGCATAACGGCGGCTTTGCTGGTCATCGGTGACGAAATTTTATCAGGCCGCACCAAGGACAAAAATATTGGCTTTATAGCCGAATATTTGACCGCAATCGGTATCGAACTGCGAGAAGTTCGTGTTGTTGCGGATGAAGAAACGGCTGTTATCGAGGCCATCAACGCTTTGCGCGTTCGAAATGATTATCTGTTTACGACCGGAGGAATTGGGCCGACGCATGATGATATTACGGCAGATTGTGTTGCGAAGGCCCTTAATGTGTCGATTGACCATGATCCTCGTGCGGTCGCCATGTTGCGCGAACGGTATACAAATCCGGACGATTTGAATGAAGCGCGGCTTCGGATGGCAAGAATTCCTCGTGGAGCGTTATTGATTGAAAATCACATTTCAAAAGCACCAGGTTTCATGATCGAAAATGTCATTGTTATGGCTGGAGTGCCATCAATCATGCAAAACATGATTGAAAATGTAACGCCACAATTGAAGACCGGTCTTAAGCTTCAATCGGTTTCCGTTGATGCTGGAAATTTACCAGAGGGGCAATATGCGTCTGAACTTGGGCAGATTCAAAAACTAATTCCCGAAGTGATTATTGGCTCATATCCACATTTTGACGGTAACGTATTTCGCAATCAAATTGTTTTGAGATCAAGAAATATAGAACAATTAGATGCTGCAAAAATCGAAATTGAAACATTAATCGCGACCTTATCAAAATCAATGATATCTAAAATTCCCTTGTAAAAGCACGAAGGATAAATAGGCATGACCCAAGCAAATCCTAAAGCATTTCCAGTATCGTGGGACCAATTTCATCGCGATGCCCGTGCATTGGCTTGGCGTCTGGCTGCTTCGGGTCCTTTTCAATCAATAATTTGTATCACGCGCGGGGGATTAGTGCCGGCAGCTATCGTATCGAGAGAGCTTGGATTAAGAATTATAGAGACGATTTGTATCGCCTCATATCATGATTATACCACACAAGGTGATCTCCAGGTTTTAAAGACTATTGCTCAAGAGGTGATCAATAAGGGAGAAGCGGGCGGCAAGGGGATTTTGGTCGTTGATGATCTTGTCGATACGGGCAAGACGGCAAAAATTGTGAGAGACATGTTACCAAAGGCTCATATCGCCACCGTTTATGCCAAGCCGCTTGGGCGGCCTTTGGTTGATACATTTGTCACTGAAGTGTCTCAGGATACTTGGATCTATTTTCCTTGGGATATGGGCCTGGCTTACCAAGCGCCGATTGCAGGTGACCATCAGGGCTAGTTCGCCGCTTGCGGTGATCCTTCAGCTCATTTATCTGTCATAGGAGTGAATCTGTTTTGGGCGGACATGGCGAAACTGGTAGACGCAAGGGACTTAAAATCCCTCGGCTGAAAAGCTGTGCGGGTTCGACTCCCGCTGTCCGCACCACCCCTTTCACAGAAAATGGCCCGTGACTTCGATTTTGCGAACGCTTGACGCTCTGGAAGCAGCGCATCTCATTACATCGGATGAGCGTGTTGTGCTTGAGCCCGTTGCTGATCGATATGCGATCGGGGTCACCGAAACGATGGCGAGACTCATCGATTCTGATAATCCGTCCGACCCTATACGCCGCCAATTTATTCCAGATATAAAAGAGCTCACAGTAGCGCCAGAAGAGCTTAGCGATCCGATTGGTGACGCAGCGCATTCTCCATTGCAGGGCATTGTTCATCGATATCCTGATCGTGTGCTTCTAAAGCTAACGCATATTTGTCCAGTTTATTGTCGATTTTGTTTCCGTCGTGAAATGGTTGGTCCCGGGCGTAGCGATGCGCTCTCTGAGACAGCAATAGATGCGGCTATGGCCTATATCGCGGATCACAAAGACATTTGGGAAGTGATCATTACGGGTGGGGATCCTTTGATCCTCTCACCACGCCGCCTATCAGAAATCAGCAAACAACTCTCCAAAATCGATCATGTTCGCATCGTTCGCTGGCACTCGAGAGTGCCTGTTGTTGATCCTGAATCTGTAACTGAAGAGCTCACCCAATCGCTCCATCCCAATGGGAAATCAACGTGGCTTGCAATCCATGCCAATCATCCCAAGGAACTAACGCCGGAAAGCCTATCGGCCTTGCAGAGGTTGCGTAGAGCGGGGTTGAACCTAATCAGTCAAACGGTTCTCCTCAAAGGCGTAAATGATTCAGTGGACACACTTTCGCAGTTAATGAAAGCCTTTGTCGAAGCGGGCATTAAACCCTATTACCTGCATCAAGGTGATTTCGCGCGTGGAACGGCTCATTGGCGCACAAGCGTCGAAGAAGGAAAAACCTTGATTGATGGACTAAGGGGTCGTTTGTCGGGGCTTGCCCAGCCGACCTATGTCATTGATTTACCTGGTGGTTATGGCAAGGTTCCGATCGCTCCTTTGTCCTGTGATGTTGAGGCAACCGGATGGCGCATAAAAGATTGGCAGGGTAATATCCATCATTATTCCGAAACGAATAAAGATAAACAAATATAAATCGGTTTGGATCGCCTGATAATGAAAATAAGTTCAAATTTAGAAATTCTTCCGCCCGAATTATCAATCATCGTTCCCGTGTTTAATGAGAAGGGTAATATTGAAAAGCTCATTGAACTCGTCGCAGCAACTCTGACTGATGTCGCATGGGAAATTATTTTTGTTGATGATGATTCTCCTGACGGAACGGCAAATCATGTGAAAGCCTATGCGGCAAAAGACCGGCGTGTTCGCTGCATCAGGAGAGTTGGCCGTCGCGGCTTATCGGGCGCTACAATTGAAGGTATGCTGTCATCAAGCGCACGATATGTTGCTGTTATGGACGGTGATTTGCAGCATGATGAGCGTGTTCTAATCAAAATGCTCGCTCTAATACGTTCACCAAGCGTGGATATGGTTATTGCAACAAGGGAAAGAGACGGGTCATCCATTCCGGGGCTCACTGGTCAGCGTTCTTTTATCAGTAATTTTGGGAAATTGCTCTCACGTCTTGTGATTAAGACGGACGTTAATGATCCTATGAGTGGATTCTTTATGGTGCGCCGAGAAATTGTTGAAGAGGTTGCACCGAAACTCGCAACAGAGGGATTCAAGATTCTAGCGGACATTCTCGCGAGTTCTTCCAAAAAGCTCTCTATTCGTGAGACGCCTTATGTTTTTCGTGAGCGACACGATGGTGAAAGTAAGCTCGATGCACGTGTGGCATTTGATTATATTGGATTTCTCTTCCATCATTTGACGGGTCGATTGGTTCCCATAAGATTTTTTCTTTTTGGCCTCGTTGGGGCGTTTGGCGTAATTGTGCATCTAACGGCTTTAAGGTTTTATCTTTCGATCATGCCGAGCTGGGGATTTGAATTATCGCAGACGCTTGCAACATTTACGGCAATGGCAAGTAATTTTATCTTGAACAATCAGTTAACATATCGTGATCGTAGAATTAAAGGCCTACAACTCATATCAGGATTTTTGATTTTTGCATTAAGTTGCAGTATCGGAATCATTGCGAATATCGGTATTGCGCAACTCATTTATTCTGATGGTCAGGTTTGGTGGCTTGCAGGATTAGCAGGCGCAATCACCGGTTCTGTTTTTAACTATGTGACAAGCGGCCTTTTTGTTTGGCGTAAAAAATAAATCAATCAATCTGCTTCGTTGTAAACGATTCAGCACTCGCTTTGTTCCATAGCGATAAGCTTTCTATGTCTGCAGAACCATCAAGAAGCGAGTTTTCTGCGAGTAGAGGAAAAAGCTTTGCATAAGAGAGAGTTGTGGTCGGACTAATTCTTCGATGTAAATGGCGTGGTGAAAGTTCCGACGGATGATCAAAGCCTGCGGCGCCAATCACCTCAGCCAAGGCCTCGAGTGTATTAGAATGAAAACTGGCTACCCGTTCCGACTTGTCGCCTACGACCAATGCACGCTGCCTTAAGGGATCTTGTGTCGCGACGCCTACGGGGCATTTGTCCGTGTGACAACTTTGAGACTGGATGCAACCAATTGCAAACATAAAGCCACGCGCTGCGTTACACCAATCAGCGCCCAGACTGAGAATTCTTACCATGTCAAACGCCGAAGTAATTTTACCAGCAGCTCCAATTTTTATCTGACTTCGAAGGCCCAAGCCGATCAGAGTGGAATGAACAAAGGATAGACCATCTCTCAACGGCATTCCGACATGATCCGTGAACTCAAGGGGGGCAGCACCCGTGCCGCCTTCGGAGCCGTCAATGACGATAAAATCGGGCAGGGTATTGAGTTCAATCATCGCTTTGCAGATTGAAAGAAATTCAAGTTTTTCGCCAATACATAGCTTAAAACCAACGGGCTTGCCGTCTGATAGTTGCCTTAATCTTGAAACAAATTGAATGAGTTCTACGGGCGTAGAAAAGGCAGGATGGGATGCCGGAGACACACAATCTTCCCCTATGCGGACGCCGCGCGCTTCGGCGATCTCTTGTGTAACTTTCGCACCAGGTAATACCCCACCATGTCCTGGCTTTGCGCCTTGACTGAGCTTGATTTCAATCATCTTTACTTGATCAGCTCGTGCCTGTTCAGCAAATCGTGCAGCGTTAAAGCTTCCGTCGTTGTTTCGGCACCCAAAATAGCCACTCCCAATTTCCCAAATCAGATCGCCGCCGAACTCTCTATGGTGAATGGAAATACTGCCCTCACCTGTATCATGCGCAAAATTTCCCTTCTTCGCGCCTTTATTTAACGCACATATTGCGTTTGCACTGAGGGCTCCAAAACTCATTGCAGAAATATTAAATATGGAGGCTGAATAGGGCTTTGTGCAGTTCTTTCCTCCGATCACAAGCCGAAATGATTTTGGATCGGGTCGACGGGGCGCAAGCGAATGCGACAACCATTCATATCCGGGTTCATAAACATCGAGAATGGTTCCAAACGGTCTCTTGTCGAGTTGTTTCTTTGAGCGTTGATATACAATGGCTCTTTTGTTTCGACTGAAGGGCGTTCCATCCGTATCGCTTTCAATAAAATATTGTCTCATCTCCTTTCGGATGCTTTCAAGAAAAAATCGCATCAAGCCAATTAAGGGGTAGTTGCGAAGAATGCTGTGTTGACGCTGAAATAGATTATAAATGCCAATTAAACTAAGGCCTAAAAATATCCAAAAACTAATCGAAATAATTGGATGAAAATTATAGTGAAACAAACTTGCTGCGGTTAGAATTAGAGTGACGGATAATGTTGAATATCTTTGCATATGACAAATCTCGGTAAAACTAGAACAATGCGAAGTGAAACAGATTAGTTTTATATAATTTGAAAATCATCAGCTTTCCAAATCGTTTTTGGATATTGAGGATCCATTTTCTCGAGCGTTGCTAGAACAATTTCAGATATTGCGGTGTTCCGTGCCCATTTATGGTCCGACGGTATTACGTGCCATGGTGCCCAAGATGAGGAGCATTTGCTCAACATCATTTCATATGCCGCCATATATTCATGCCACAGCTTTCGATCTTCAAGGTCACTTGGTTGGAATTTCCAATTTTTATCGGGATCATCAAGTCGTTCTTGCAATCTTTTCTTTTGTTCATCTTTTGAAATATGAAGAAAAAATTTTAAAACAATAGTCCCATTCTCGGTTAAAAATTTTTCAAAATGATTGATCTGGCTATATCGTTCGTCAATTGTTTTGTGATCAGCGATTTTTTTAACGCGAACGATCAGAACATCTTCATAATAGGATCGATTAAAAATTGCGATCATGCCTTTTTTGGGCATTACCTTATGAGCTCTCCACAGATAGTCATGCTCTAATTCTTCTCCAACAGGTGTACGAAATGAATTTACAACAACTCCCATTGGGCCAGTGGCATTAAACACAGATCGGATTGTCCCATCTTTTCCGCTGGTATCAATCCCTTGTAAA
>CANGPA010000048.1 GCA_947455645.1 Hyphomicrobiales bacterium
ACCGAACCCAACAAATTGCGCGTTGGCCATATTTATGATGCCAAATATACCGGACCACGCGATGATTATGAGCAAGTGGATCTGTATATGCGCAAAAAAATGGCGCTCAACATTCACTGATGAAAACAAACATCTATAAATTCACACACAGACAAAGTGGGCCATTATGAGCCTTGACTCTGTGCGTTCCTTCTTTTTAGCCCACGCGCCCGATATCGTTATCATCGAAATGGAAGCCAGCTCGGCGACGGTGATGGAAGCGGCGTCTGCACATCAAGTCGTGCCGGCACAAATCGCAAAAACGCTCGGCGTCTGGCTCGATGGGGCAGTGGTCTTGATTGTGATGGGCGGTGATGCGCGTCTTGATAATCGGAAATTCAAAGATCGCTTTGGAGAGAAGCCGCGTATGGTCGATGCTGCTGAAGTCACCTTACAAACAAGTCATCCTGTAGGCGGGGTTTGCCCTTTCGGTCTCCCCAATCCTTTGCGGATTTTTTTGGATGAGAGCCTGCATCGGTTTGATGTTGTGATCCCGGCTGCCGGTGCCACCAATGCCGCGGTGCGCATCGCACCGGACCGCCTTGCAAGTCTCGTTCAGGGTGAATGGATCAATGTCGCAAAAGACCCAGAATAAAAGCCGTTCACAACTTCCAGCAAAGGCAAACAATTTGACAGAGTGCCGATCCGCCTGCGCTGACCTTATTTGGCACCCGTCTGTTCATGGTCCTTAGGCGGTTCAGTCTCCACTGATTGAGACATTCCGTCAGGATGAGCATTTAAGGCACCGCGGGCAAGATGATTAACCTGCCGCAATGTGCCATGTGCGAAAAAGTCGGTTGCCGATTGGATCGTCTGGAGCGCCGAACGCAATCTCCGGATTTCATGCGCGGCGTCATGCACCAACGCGGTATCAGATGATGAAGCCGCTTCAAGACGATCAAGAACTGAAACCTGCAACGCCTGCGGCGGTCGCAACAAGCGCGCAACAAAATGACGCAACAAATCATGATGGCGACCATGGTGCCAATCATTGAGAAGCGCGGGCGTATCATACCAATCACGCGCACTCTCCGGATGACAGCCGATCAAGCCCACGCGGTTGTGGATGATCGCCATCGGATCGCCATTGCTGTAGCGCGCAATCACATCAAATGACTCATAATCACCAATGAATGTGCATCCATCATAAAAAAACATCGCTTCGGATGCGCCCTCCCAGTCCACACGGATTGTGGTTTTAAAGGAGCGACGCACTTCAGCCCGGGGGCGCGTGATATATTGGACGCAGTCCGTTTGCGGCAACAGTCCAAAATAAGGTCGCCCGGCCCAATAAGCACCCATACAAATGCCGAGATAAGCCCCGCCGCGCTGGATAAAGCTCTGAACAATTTCACGGCGGAGCTTAAACAATGACGGGAAACGATCCACATCACCCTCTCCCCCCGGCATCACCAAAAGATCAAACCCGGACAAACCGGAATCCGTGAGCGCGGTTAATCCGATGTCCCTCACCTCATGATCAACAGCCAAAACAGCGGTCACCGCTTCCGCGCAGGAGCGGGAACAATAGGGATCGTGTCGGAACACTGCGATTTTCGCCATGGCGTCAGTCTTGGCGCGCTTTATTCCCTTCGGCAAGGGGTTGCGCGTACTTAAGAGAGCAAACGCAACTTACGCACAAAAACGAACGGGAATAATACGGCACATTTGCCTTGTTCAAAGTAAAAATGGCCGCACAACCAAAGCTGCGCGGCCAAACTTAAAATCAAAATCGATGTGAAAAAACTATTTGATGATCGTGAGAACCGCCTGGCGAATTTCGCTTGAGGACCGGCTTGCCAATATTGTCGCTTCATTCGCCGAAACGACAGCCGCTTTCTCAAGAAGAACGATAGCGGTTGATAGTGGATTATCGCGCGCCTGCGCTCCAAATTTTTGGTCTGCAGACGAATTTTCATCACTCTGATTATCAAGGCTTTCGCCGAACAGAAGGATCATAATCGTCTTGCCAACAATATTCATCAAAATGGAGAACAAGATCAATCCGGCAAACATGGTGAAGGCGGCTACAATTCGACCCAAGGTCGTCACCGGATACATATCACCATAACCGGTCGTTGTGAGTGTCACGACGCACCACCACATCTCCGCAGGAATTGAGGTATAAAACCGTTTGTCTTCCGGAATAGGGTTTCCGCTGATCGGGTCATGCGGCATGAAGACTTGCGCTTCATCACCCGCCTTGAGCGTCGCATCAAGAGCCGCCTGCCCATCGCTGAGCGCTTGCGGCGCGTAGAGCGCACCTTCCGTGTAATACATCAAGCTTGATGAAATCATCATCACGGCAAAAAGCGTAATCACATAGATGTTCAAATTTACGAGAAGCGGATTACGCTTCTTAGCCATTTGCGCACCCAACATTTCCAAGGCTTGTCGAGCGAGTTTCAAAACACGCATCACACGCAACACGCGCATCACGCGGAGAATACGGGTTCCTCGCAGCGCTTGCGCATCAACAAAGAGCAAGAGGGATGGAATAATCGATAAGATGTCGATTAAACCCCAGAAACTGAAAACAAATTTGAGACGTTGCTTGGCAAAATAAACATTGCCGACATACTCAAAAATGAAAACAACCAGCGTTACATTTTCAACGGCTTGCAAAAGATCGTGATGGGCATCGGCAAAATCGGACAGTGTTTCAACAGCAATGCCGATACAGGAAATGAAAATAAAGAAGGCAATAAAATTCTGAAACCGATGATACCAAGAATAAGTCGGATCAGTGAACATGCGGTCAAGAAACATCATCGGCTTGCTACGCATTACAAAACTCCCACGCAACGTGAACAAAAAATAAATCAGTCGACATAATTATTCGTCGCCGGAGTCTTGATGATTTACGTTGAATTTTTGTTAATTTTCGCTGCAATCAGCCGATTTTCTCACGCCCCGCGCAAACTGGTTTATACCCGCTTATTCGTTTAAGGAGCGCGGGCAAGGCCGGAAGCCGCATCGGCTTTTCGGTCGCTTAGGGTAGGGATTGGTCGCCTCCATTCGCCCCAAGGCGCAATAAAATACACAAAATAAAGGAAATTTGGCTGCCCTTGCTTCTCAAATCATTCCCGCATAGCATCTTAAAATAATAATGGCGGGCCAAAGGTCCGCAAAAATTGGTGGGACACTCAGGCAGGGAGCGACGTCAATGACCGACGTTTCGCAGATGGACGCGTCTATCGACACTCTGCGGGAAAGATCGCATTCCGTTGGAGCCTTGGTCCTTGAACCGCCGCTGGCAATCGACATCACCGATCTGGAGAAGCGCGAAAAGCGCCTGACGGACGTCATCGCCAACGAGGTCATCCCCCGACTTCTGATCTCGAATCGCAGCATTCTTGCTTCGGATACCGGGCATGCCGACCAAAATGATATTGCCCAACTCGCGCGGCTGGTCGTCGGACCCGACAATTCGGACGCCCTTGATTACATCTACCAGTTACGGGACCGCGGCCTCTCGCTCGACCTCTTACACACGGAACTTCTTGAGCCGACCGCCCGTTATCTTGGCGATCTTTGGACCAATGACACGCTGGATTTTTTTGATGTCACGATCGGCGTGAACAAATTGCAACGTCTGGTTGATCAATTTGCGAGCCTTGATCAAGTCCAACCCTATAATGACAAACGCCGCGCGCTGATCATTGTCACACCGGGCGAGCAGCATAGTTTCGGCAATGCCATGGTTCAGAAGTTTCTGCGCGCCGCGGGATGGTATGTTTCAACAACCATGCTGAGCCATGCCGACCAGATTGCGCCAATCCTTGCTGAAGAATGGTTTGACGTGATTGGCATTTCCCTCAGCGGTGAGGGCTATCTTGAAAGTATGAAGAGCACGATCAAACACGCACGCGCGTCATCGCTCAATAAACAAATGCGGATCATGGTCGGCGGCCCCGCATTTCTTGAACATCCCGAATGGGTTCAAACTGTCGACGCCGATGGTACAGCCTCAAATGCTCCCACTGCCGTCATATTGGCGATGAAACTTCTGGCCGAGAGCGCGCTTAATTCAAAATAAGTGAAGCGCACCGAAAGGCGCCGCCAGAAGAAGTTTGGTCGCGAGCATCACCATGATCGCTGCAATAATTCCGTCGATCGCCTGCCAGATACGCGGACGGTCAAGCCAGGGTTTTAAAGCCATTGCACCAAGACCGATGGTAAAAAACCAAGTGAAAGAAGTCACCGACGCCCCAAGCGCGAAAACAGTGCGCTCTTCAAGTGGCCGCGCATTCGCAACACTGCCAAGCAAAATAACCGTATCCAGATAGACATGCGGATTAAGCCAAGTGAACCCGGCGCAGGTGAGCAAAGCCATGCGTAGAGACGAAGCATCGCGTTGCTCGGATATGATTGAATTTGGTCTGAGGGCGCGCCGAAAAGCAGAGATACCAAACCAAAGGAGAAACCCAGCCCCGCCATAGGTCATGAACGGAATGAACAGCGGGATGACATTGGTCAATGCCGAGAGGCCATACACGCCGCCCCAAATCAGGATCGCGTCAGACACGGCGCAAAAGAGACAGATCCATAAAACAAAGCGCCCAAGCAACCCTTGGCGGATAACAAACGCATTTTGAGCGCCAATTGCGACAATCAGACTTGCGCCCAATAAAAACCCGTCGAGCGCCGCCAGCATTGTCCGATCACCTTCCCGACCCACGACATCAAACCATGCGCCCAGGCGGAACCGTGATTGGCGCGCCTAAGCCCGCATCCTGCACACAGGCTTGCCTTAGCAGGATTCTATAACCTGCAACTAGGCGCCCAAACGCGTCATATCTTCGATATAGTGGATCAGCGCGCGCCTGAAATAGGCAAAGAGCAGCCTTTCATGCGTGGGTTCGTGAGACAGTATGTCGGGCCCCCAACCCAACTCGCTTTCAAGCACCGTCAGTTTTAACAGGAGATCCATCGGGTCGTCTGTTTCAAAATTCTGGATCGCAAGGGCAAGCTCTCGTCGCGCGACCGTATTGTCGGCCTGCTCAAGTCCCAACGCCTTGAAATAGTTTTTAAGCAAGAGATTAAGCTTCGGATCCGCACTCTTCAACTTGCCGGTAAACTTCGACGATTTTGACAAAGGAAGGGGCTTGCCATCGCGGATCGAGACGACGTTGCAATCTTCTCGCTTCTTATCCAAGGGACCGGCCTTTGATCTAGGCGTTTGCAGTCCTTGTCTCAATAAAAGACAAGTTCAACGCCCGATAAGATATTTATTCAAGATAGGGATAACTCTTATCTTAAACTTAGAAACTCATCCATGGCACTGAAATGCTACAAAGCCAATTGATAATTCGCATCAATTTCGATCAAAACAGCATAAAGCCATAATTCCATTTCATAATGAAATGCGTGCTCGTCATACGAAGCATTCCGCTTCGCAGTCTTCCGGCCAGAGGCCCATATCTCACATAAAGCATTGTAATTGAACAATTAATTACAATTCTACAGCGGGCAGTACCGGAATCTCCCAGCTGTCTTCGAAATAAATTTTATTCTTTTTATAGGCTCGCTCTTCCTTAGCGTCCGCCCTTTAAAGGATGCCGTTAGCGTTGGATCTCGATTTAGTTCTTTTTGCCAAATGGCGACTGCGAATAGCGGAGTTAGATCTTCGTATTTTCCAGAGGGAATGCGATGTCGAATTGCGCCTCATAATCTTGCTTTATCTCAATCAAAGCCCGCTTGAGCGCACCGCACTCCTGTCCCAGTTCAAACTCGACCGGATCACAATGCGCACGCGGATCGCCGCGCTGATAGAACGTAATCTGGTTTCAGAAGTCGCCAATCCGGCCGACAAGCGTAAAAAGCGCTATTCCCTGACCAAACGCGGCGTTGCGCTTTTGCAAGACTATAAAAGCGAAGTCACCAAGCTGACACTCGTTACAGAATGAGCCCAAAAAGGGTGAATTAACCTTGGCATAGCCCTTGCTGAGTTTCTGTTCGGTCGGGCCCGGACATGATCACTGTCAATTCAAATATCAGTGCGCTGAACGCGAGAACCGCAATTTCGAAGGTCGAATTGCGGAGCGAAACCGCGATTCAGAGGCTGTCGACCGGCAACCGGATCAATTCAGCGTCAGACGATGCCGCGGGAGTTTCGATCACCTCCGGCATGCAGGCTCAGATCATCAGCGCCCACCAATCCATCCGAAACATATCGGACGGCATTGCGCTGGCGCAGACGGCCGATGGCTCGATGGAAACGATGGTGTCCATTCTGCAGCGCATGCGGGAACTCACCCTGCAATCGATGAACGGGACGCTATCAACCAAAGACAAGACGGCGGTCCGGAATGAACTGACCGTTCTCGAGCGGGAATTTGGCCGCATCGCGAACACCACCGAATGGAACGGCAATCAGCTGCTGAATGGTACGGGCGGCGACGGATCGGGAAATTTTGATCTCCAAGTCGGGACAACGGTCAGTCAGGATCAAAGCATAAGACTTACCATTCCGGATCTATCCAACATCACCATCACTGGCACCGGTTCCACCACGCCCACAACACAAGACATTCAACTCACCATCTCCGGTGTCGACGATGAATATAAAGTGTTGGTCGATGGCGATGTCGTTGCCTATCCGCCTATTGGGGCCACACCCGATACGGTGATTGATCTTTCACCCCATATCAAAGCATCCGGGAGTACGATTGAAGCCATTTTCAAAAACAACAGCGGCTTCGGATCCTATGCCTATAGCCTATCAATCAATGGCAAGACGGTCGCGAGCGAGACAGATCCAAGCCCCGGCGGCGCCACAGGCATTCTGAAAGATTTCAAATATACGACTCCCGCCGACGATGCCCTGTCGGACACGACCATTCTGTCCAATATTGACGACGCGATGAACACAATTTCACAGGCGCGCTCCGTCATCGGCGCCACGATTAATCGCTTAAACTATGCGCTCGACCTGACCACATCCGTCACGACAAATGTTCAAGGATCGCGCAGCCAAATTCTTGAGACGAATTATGACGTGGAAACGTCAGAACTGGCTCGCGACCAAATTATATCCAAAGCGGCAATGGCCGTTCTGGTGCAAGCCAATCAATTACCCCAAACCGTTCTCACATTGCTGTCACTCAATAAATAATCAACGGATCTAAGGAATCAGGTCTACCCAAGGTTAAGTCTTGATATTATACTTACGTCAATCAACCGATCATATTCGTAACTGTAGAGTAGAGTAGAGTAATGTCAGCGCGTTCATATCTGTATGTTCTTTTGTTGGCAGGTATCCTCCCCGCACACGCATACGCACAAGATGCGCCTGCAAAACAAATCTTGCCAAAAAAAGGAGTGGAACAGGGAAAAGAAACCGCGAAGGTAAAAAAAATCGAACAGAACTTTGATTGGTATGTGATGACCAGCGGATCAAGAGATGGGCATTCCGTATCAAGCACCGATTTATATCGCACACGATATGCAGTTAATGGCGCGGCGGTTTTCCCGCTTGGAGAAAGATGGGCCGTTGAGGTCGATGCCGAATTGGATGAAGCCGCCTACAACAGTGGCTCAGATATTCCCAATGGCATGTCAGGAAATATCGGCGGAAACGTGTTCTGGCGCGATCCGGAGCGTGGTTTGATTGGTTTGAATACCGAAATAGCGCGGATCTATTTTACGGATGGATTTGAAACCATGCGCTACAGTGCTGGACCGGAATTTGGCTATTATCTCGATCGCCATTCATTTCTTGCACGCGCATCTTATCATTACTGGGCTAATACCTACGATAATGGCGGAACCGACATCAGTTATTCCGGCCGCGGAATCGAATTCAATGGGTCATGGAATTATTTCATCACAGACAATTTTTCCACCGGATTGAACGCCGGTTATAAAAAACTTATCAATGGAAATCCTTATATTGAATTTACTTACGAGTCCTATCTTGCCGGCGTCATGTCCGAATACAAATTCGATTCAAGTCCGTTCAGCCTTTTCTTGCAAGGTGTTTATGAGAAAGGGTCATTTGCGTTTCCAGCCGGGAGTCTGGATGTCAATGGGTACCGCGTCCTTCTTGGATTGAAATATAATTTCGGCGACAAGTCACTATTTCAACACAACCGATCGGGCGCGTCGATGAGAGGCTGTCCAGATTTCCATTTCCTTGACGATGTCTACGCCGTCACTTTGCCTGCCGGATAAGCAGAGTGCGCGTTTTACAACGTCGATAAAATCTGGCGGGCAAGGTCAATGTTTTTGTCGCGCGCGACGCCTGCGACCAGAAATAAATCGATAAAGCCCCAGATGCCCAGACCGCCGAGGGTTACAAGTTTTAACGCGCCGAGAAGGGTTTGGCCCAACAAAAACCGGTCAACGCCTAATGTGCCAAGCCAGATCGAAAATCCAAAAATCACGGTCGGATTTTTCGATTGGGCACCAAAACGCGTGACAAACTCAGCCTTCTTGCTCTCAGGGACTGCGGCAAAGGTTGAGAGCAATTCGAGATTATAGGCATTGTGGTTCATGTCTGAATTCCTTGTCATTTTGGACTGTGATCATCACTCTTAGCCCAACTTACGATCTTAAGGCAAAACATCATAAGCTGGGCTATGTTGTTTTGCCCCGCGCGCTCACCCCTTTGATCCAATAACTCGTACCGAATCTCTTAAAATGACGGATAAGTCTTTTGTAATGAACAGCAGGACCGCGTTCATTCCAGCCTCATAAAAATCCATCTTTCGCATCAATTATAGAAAACCCTGATCCGGTCAAATAATCGAATTGATGCGCCGCCAAAGCCATGACCTTACCAAAATCGCGCGATGGCCTTTACCGATTAATGAAGGCTCACGCTAAGGACGCGTCTTTTGATCAGAATATAGCTTGCTTGGCTTTCGACAGAAAAAATCCGTGTCCGCCGCTATTTGAGCACGTCAATCCTTTTTGGTCAGAAACACATGAGATGCCATCTTTTTGAAAAACAGCACCATAATTCAATGTCAAAATACCGTTTGGTAAAGATTCACTATCGGTCGGATCATAAAGATCGAGCGTGGGGCAATAATTTTCTCCAGAATTTGATTTTGTAGAGAGATGATATCTGTTGAGCCCCTTCGGTGTACAACCGCATCCGCCGGCGACGCATTCGTCCTCTTCTCGCGTTTTCGAATAAGCCTCGTCAAAGCTTGGCGTGAATTGGGCTATTTCACAGCGAACGATACTGTCTGCGCTGGAATTCATCGAGGAGGAAAAGACACAGAAGATATTTTTTGATGGCGTCTGAAATGCGCTATTTTGGAAGGTTACGGAGGGCGTTGTAAGAACCGGGTTCGCGGAATTTGAGAGCGGCTTGTTGGCCGTTAGGCAGAACGCTGGCAATTTTGCGCCTGACGATTTGAATATATCGCAACCGCGTGCAATTTCATCTTGAATCAATTCGCAACTGTTTTGCACGTTGCAAGGCGGATGCGTCGCAGGAGATGCTTGCAAGCACTGATTTACCAATTCTTTCGCTTTCGCCATACCGATTTGATCGCTACAGGAACCCGCTTTTGCGGGTGAAATGGTAAATAACATCAAGACGCTCGTAAACATCAATGCAATACGGATCTTATTCATATTGTCTTCTTCCAAATTTTTAACAATCGACCGGGTATGTCGGTTAAAATATAAATCTGAATGATGTTTTTAGCAGTATAGGTTATCAGGCTAGATTAGCGCAGATCGCAAGTCTTTGAATCATACAGAGCCAATTGATCCCGAATTTCCTGATCACTGAGCCCCGCATCGGCGAGATCTTTCTGAACGCGCTTTCGGATTGCGGCAATATCCGATCCTTCAACCGCGTTCTGATTGCATGAATTCGTAATGATCACCATTTGCTTTACAGACCGTCGTTCAACAATTGTATGGGTTTCTTGATCGGACATGACACGTCCCGTCGGTTTTACGACCGCCTGATTATCAGCCTGATGATCAAGAGAGCTCGAAGATGATGTGGCACAAGATGCCAGAGCAAGAACAGGAAGGAGACGGACAATCATCCAAAATCGCATGTGCACGTACCCTTCCTCACGACCTAATCGCCCAAGATCGATTGCTGACATTCGATCATCGAATTTAATGCTCTGCGCGAACCACTCAACGAGAGGGAGGCCATTTGAATGTCTTCCTCAAAGATACGGATACCGGAGGCCGCCGCTATATCATCAAGAAAACTGCCTTTGACATTTCCGATTTCAAAGGTCGGCAGAGCGTCACGCGTAACCGTATGAAAAAAGCCGGACAAAGTCCGGCCACGACCTAAATCAAACCGCAATTCATAGTCTTTCTGCAATGGATAAGACCGCCATTTCATATTCGAAATGCTGAAGAAATAATCTTTCGCAATCCCATCATATCCGAGCCGGACGGTGGACCCGTCCTGATAGGATGCAATCGCAACACAGCCCTGATATTCGGTCGATGCGATTACACGCCAACCGGGGAGATTTTCCCAAGACCGGTCAGCCATTACGGTTTGTGCTGATGCAGATAGACTCGCGGCGGTCATGCCGATGAGACCTAGGATACAACACTTCAGCCTATGCATCGACCTGCCTATTGAAATAGTTTTTTCAAATCTTCTTGCGAAGCGGATCCAGCCTCAAAATCAGCCTTACCTTCAGTGAGGACGTGATTGATGTAGGCCTGCAGAACAAGACCGCTTTTCACAGAGACATTATAACCTTCTTCGTATTTGCCTTTGTTTCTTTGTATCCGCCCGCTGGTTGATCCATCTTCATTGATCGAGAAGATGATTTCAGTCGACGCTTTGGATTCTATTTTTTGGCCCTCGGGAGGGCAATCAGTGGCAGGGAAACATTCGAGACGGACATCAAGCTTGCGGCGGATTTTCTTTTCATGCGCAACCTTGGAATTAGAAACGAGTTTCACCAAAGCCTTTTGCGTTTTTTCTAACTCTTCTGGCTTCATTTCGATTGAAGAGCGGACTTTTTCTGCTGCCGTCGATTTCACATCAACGAATTTGAACCGGAAAATTAGACTTCCCGTATCGGACACAACAGGCTCAATCCAGAACTCACCCGTCTCTGGTGTCCCGGGAATGTAATAAGGCACTTTGGGGTAGATTTCGCTCGCCTTGCGCGCGGTCAAGGCGAGATCGGCATCATCTGGCTTAATGGGCGTTGCGTATTGGTTGGCAAGTGTATTGGCCTTTTCATCAAAGGACTTCTTAAGTTCAACAATACGTTCTTCAAGGGACGCAACGGTGTCATTGATCACCGCGGCATCGCCGCCCGACCGGAGCATTTTCTTCTGTTCTTCGACCACCATAGTCAGAATAGCAATTTGCCCTTTGACATCCACGGCCTCAGATTTCAGCTGAATAATAACCGTGTTGTTCACGGTCTGGTTGTTCGTCACATTATTGGTTGTGACTTCTTTCGGCGCGACCACAACGGTCGTTTGCGGTGCCTTGCCCGTTCGTGCAGCTTCAAAAGATGCAAAAAATTCTTCGGAAACCGGCTCATAAAGATTGCTGGAAGGCGCACCTTGGCGCTTGCAATAGGCGCGACCATTCGTGGCCCGCTGGCAATCATAAAGCCCGTTAATCACGATGACTTGGGCTAACGCATCGCCAATGAAGCCGCATGTCAATGCCGCAACGAGCCAAAACACTCTTACACTACGCATGAAAAACACCAATCATTACTGTCGAAAACTCAACTATCGAAGCAAACCGTCTCTGTTGAATTACCCTGTTTGCCATCCGGAAGCGTGATGGTTTCTTGCACTTTCTGGCAATTTTTCCCACCAATTGACTCGGCTTGACCAACTTTCTTGTAAGTCGCCTTCTTTCCGTTCGATCCTGCAGTTGACCAGTTGGCCTTACCGGATTTTGCCGCGGTTTGCAGTGCGGATTGGCGCTTTGTTTTTTCGGCTTCGGTTAATTGCTGAAGGATCGTGGCCATTGCGACCCCAATAATGGCACCAGCAATGGCGCCGCCCGTTCCATTTTGACTACCAATTGCCGCGCCCAAAGCGCCCCCGAGCAATTGGTTCATATTCTGCGCCTGAGCGACCATCGGCGAAAATATAAGGGACGCCGACAGGACAACTGCAGCGAACTGATTTGAACACCACTTGACCATACCAAGAACCCCTACTTACACGTTAACTCTTTATTAATAACAGTTTAGCGAGTGGCTTTTGTCAACTTAGAGAGGAACTAAAGAGAGGCTTATACAACGCCCTCCAAAATAAATATTTTGAAAATACAATTAAGTTACTGAAAAAGAACAATAAAAATCAAAATATAGCCTCGCCTCTACGGAAGATAAACTTATAAGAGCGGCTTAAGATCAACATTGTCACGCGCACCGGAAACAGGGACACAATGAAACTTATCATCTTCGGTTCAACCGGAATGATTGGCCAAGCAGTCATCAAAGAGGCGCTTCTGGCGTCAAATGTTGAGGCCATCACATTGGTGAACCGATCACCGGCACAAATTAAGCACGCAAAAATCACGAAATTTTTGGTGACTGATCTTTTTGATCTCTCATCGCTTAAGGATCATCTTGGAGACTACGATGCCTGCATTTTTTGCATCGGCGTCTCCGCCGCTTTTATGGATGAACACGCTTACACAAAACTAACCTATGATCTCACAATGTCAGTCGCTCATACGCTTTTCCGAGCGAACCCCGGTCTCGTTTTTGTTTATATTACAGGACAAGGCACAGACAGCACGGAAAGCGGTGCGCGCATGTGGGCGCGTGTCAAAGGTAAAACCGAAAATGCGCTTCTCAAATTGCCCTTCAAAGCGGCCTATATGTTCAGGCCGGGCGCGATACTGCCTTTGGATGGGATACGCTCGAAAGCCAAATTATACGATATGCTCTATCTCGCCCTCACACCCCTTGTTCAACTTGTTCGCTTGATCAATCCGGCATGGATTCCCACCACCAGCGATATTGGGCGCGCGATGCTCGCGGCGGCAGAAGGAAAAAGCGCGAAATTGATTTTGAACAATCAAGATATCGTCGAATTAGCCGCGTCCCATAAAGTCCAAGGCCAAAAAATTATTCCAGAAAAGGATTGAAAAACACCGTTATCGTCAGAGAAAATAGCTGACCGCGTTAGCGACGGCAGCTGCGGAAATCGTGTTCAGGGTGAGCGCAATGCCGATCACACGAAAGCGAAAATTCTCGGTACGATTGGAAACGCCCCACGCATGAGCGCAGCGACCGACCAACAAGGCAAGACAGAGACCATGAATAATGACGTGATGAATGCCACGCATTTCAGAAAGGGCAATTAAAAGCAACGTAAAAGGCACATATTCGGAAAAATTGGCATGGACGCGTGACAGACGCTCGAGCACCCTATCGCCACCCGTACCAATCGCCACTTTCGCTAAACGGCGCGCGCGGATCGTCCGGATGGAGAGCGTGAGAAACAGACACGCAAACAAAACAGCATAGGCAGGAACAATGATCATTGCGAACGTTCCGTATGGGTTGAATTTACAAGATTATAGATGACTTAGTTTATTGATTTATCCGAACAAGAGCAAAAAAAGCCCCGCTTTCGCGGGGCTTTTAAGATCAGAAAGGCAACGGTGCGTTCAGCCTAAAAATTCAACGACACCGCTATTGAGATCATAACGTGCATAGACAACTTTGAGTTTTCCACCATGTGCGAGTTCTTTGACAATCTCGCTCTCGGCTATAACTTTCTCGGCGTTTAAGCGTGCGTTTTCGCGAACTGAGAGATCAACAAAATCGCCCCCCTTGCCCTTCATCGCCTTGGCAGCGGGAACAATGGCGTCAACCATCGGCTTAATCGAGCCGGGCAATTTCGCATCTTTCTCCACCACATCACAGGCCGCTTGAACAGCGCCGCAACGGCTATGGCCCATCACGACGACCAATGGTGAACCGAGATGTTCGGCGCCATATTCAATCGTGCCCATAACCGCTGTATCGGCAACGTTACCGGCATTACGACAAACAAACAGTTCGCCAAGGCCAACACCACCAAAAACCAATTCAGGCGACACACGGCTATCGGCACAGGTCAAAATTGTTGCCCAAGGAGATTGGCCCTTCGCGACAGCTGACCGATTATTTGTTAATTCCGCTGCGCAAAGCTGCGGGGCGCTTACAAATTTCTGATTACCCGCTTTCAGTTTCGCAAGCGCCTCATCAGCACTCATGCTGGTCTTTGCAAAACTTGGGCTCAACGCGCCACCGACTGCCCAGTAGCCCGCAGCGGCAGCGCCCGTGGCAGCATAACCCATAAATTTCCGGCGGCTCATTTCGACGCATTCAAAACACATACTCAACGCCACTCGTTACACGCGTTACATTCATTCGGCAGAGATCAATCACTTCGAATGGTGCAAAATTCGCCACCCGACGTGACGGAGCCTAGTGTCGTTTTTAGATGTCCAAAATGAATTCGTCAGCCGCGCACTATAAATGCTGCATTGCACTTAATGAGCAGACAAAAACGAAGTATAAAAACCGCTTCGAACGACCCGGGAACCATTAAACGCTCAGATAATCGACCGCCGCATCATGAGATTTCTACCGA
>CANGPA010000049.1 GCA_947455645.1 Hyphomicrobiales bacterium
AGGGCGGCGTCGTCGTTCCCGTTTCATTTCTTTCTGCGCCGTTTTTTTAAGATTGATAAGAGATTTCGGTGCTTGGAATATATTTTTGATCTCGTTTTGAATCCGAGTTATGTCCCGACATGAATTTTCAAATCGTGACGTTGTTGCCATCGTCTCTGCTTTTGTGGATTTCGGGGACGAAACGTCAAGACTGTAGAGTGTTTCGTGTAAAACTTGCTGATCACGATCGGCTGCGAGTGTGTCAGAAATGAAAGATAGTTTTCTTCTCAGCGCACGTGCTTTGCGCCGATAAGGAGATGGCGCGAGGCGCAGTAGCGCGCGGGTATTTTTGAGAGAGGCTCTTAGCTGATGGATCTGGTCGTACCCCGTCTTATTGGCCGCGCGTTTTGTTGAAACCGCTTGACTAAGAGATGTTATGACAGCGTTAAGCCATGCTTCCCAAGCAATATGGAAATCATAATTTGGTTTTGATGATTTTGACACATATTAGCCTTTAGCAATCGCCGTGAGGGGATCTGGCAATTATTGGATCAAACCGAAGGCATCCGCACTGCGTTTAATCAATCATCCGACTGCTTGGGGAGCGCATCCGCGTTTCATCATCCTTTACGTTTTCTTTCTTTATGCGTTCTTTGGGCGTACCTGGTCCAAAAGGTTGGCATTGCTCTTCGGATTGAAAGCAAATAGCGGCGCATAGGGAAGGGATTGCATGGCATGGATTAATCAAAAGAATAGCCGGTCAATTCTCCTTTCGGTATTTTGGAGGGGGCAGTTATCGTTTAATGGCTTGAGAGGCTTTTGACCAAAACGGGTATATAATGGCAATTTCAAATAGACTTCAGGCAATATTTTGGCTTACGGCCGGTGTGTTCACCTTCTCCCTCCAAGATATTGTCATTAAAACGGTGAGCGGGAGTTACCCGGTTCACGAAGTCATTGTTGTGCGATGTGTCGCAGCTTTACCTTTTATTCTTGCTCTAATTTATCGTGGCGGAGGACTTTCCACGCTTCAATCGCCAAGGCGTGGGGCGCTGATTTTGCGGGGCGTGATGTTGTTGTGCGCCTATACAAGTTATTTCCTTGCATTTCCCGTGATGAAACTTGCTGATGTCATCGCCCTTTATGCGACGGTTCCTCTGTTTGTAACGGCTCTTGCAGGACCAGTGCTTGGTGAACGTGTGAGTCTTCTGCGTTGGGGTGCCGTGTTCATTGGCTTCTTAGGCGCCTTGATTATGGTGCGGCCGGGAAGTTCAGTTTTTGAAATGGCGTCAATTCTGCCGATTGTATCGGCAGCGGCCTATGCCAGTGCGCAAGTTGTTGCGCGACGGATCGGATTGAATGACTCAGCGGCAGTTATGACCTTCTATCAAAACATGCTCTATCTCATTGCAGCGGCATTTCTAGCTGCTTGCGTAACTTTATGGGGTGGCGATTATGAAGGGCATCGCAGTCTTGTGTTTCTCTTGCGCCAATGGGAGACGCCCAGCGTGAGGGACTTGTTCTTGATTACGGCCTGCGGCCCTATTGCCGCGGTTGGGATGACCATGTTGGGCCAAGCCTATCGTTTGGAGGAAGCCAATATTGTCACCTCATTTGAATATACTGCGCTGATTTGGGGCACGGTTTGGGGCTATCTTATTTGGAACGAAACACCAGGTATTGAATCCTTTATAGGCGCGGGATTGATTGTGGGTGCGGGGCTTTTGCTGGCGCTGTTCGCGCGCTCTGCGATTCCTTCAGATTTGCGTGAACCCGCTTAATGAATAGCACACGTAACTCAATCGACCCAGAGCATATTGATGACTCGTCTTCTCAGACGAGACGCCTAATTGACCTTTGGCCTATTTTTGCGTGGATGTTTTTATTCATGATTTCGAACGGCGTAGGCATCACTGTGATGCCTGTCTTGGCTGTTCTTCAATCTATACCCAATTGGGTACTCGGTATCATCGGTGCTATTTATTTTGCCGGTATGTTTTTGGGCTATTTTATTGGTCCGCCTTTTGTCCGGGCTATGGGATATAAAAGTTCAGCTCTTTTGCTGCTACCCATTATGTTTTTCGGCACGATTGTTTTACTTACGGGCTCCACCACGCTCTGGGCGGTCGGTCGTTGTCTCGCGGGGTTGGGTGTTGGCGTTTCCTATATTATTGCGGAAAGTTGGGTTGCCGCCCGTGCGCATTCATCCATTCGGATGACCGCCCTTTCAATTTATATTACTGCCGCAATTTTTGGCATTCTTGCAGCCCAAGCCGCATTGACGCGCATTGATCCTTCGTCGCTTTGGGCTATGGCATTCGGTGTCATAACCATTATTGTGGCATCAGCTTTGATAGCGATTGCACCGGTTCCCGAAATTGCCAGGCGTCATTCGAGCAACCATCATGGTCGGAGTCTTCGCATCATTCGAGGGGCTGTGGTTCCCCTTTTTGGTGTATTTGTTTCCGGCATATTATTTTCAATTTTCGTAACTTTTTATCCGGCATTTGGTGCGCATCATGGAATGACGCCAGCCAGCGTTCCTCTTATCGGGGTTATCGTGATGGCAGGTGCCGCGTTCGTGCAACCCATTTTAGGTCGGTTGGCGGAGCATGTCGCTGCATATCGTCTCTTGATGATCGTGGCTATTGGTTCGTCATGTGCTTCTATCGGTCTTGTGATGAGTGGCGACGTCACGATCAGCTTTTATGTGCTGATTGCGATTTGGGGCGCGACGGCTCTGACCACTTATCCACTTTATGGTGGCCTCGCTTATGCAGCCCTTCCCGACGAGCCGACTTTTGATGTCGCGCGTATTGTGCTCATCGCTTATGGAGTGGCCGAAATCGCCGCGCCCCCGCTGATGGGTGTGATGATTGACGTGTGGGGTGCGGATTGGCTTTTTAGGGCCGCGGCGCTCTTCGGCGGTCTTTTGGCAGCTATAATCCTGATTGCGCAGCGGTTCCGTCGAGAAGCAGCGACGCGAGAGTGAGGGCATATGGCTGGTTTTTGCCCTCATTCAATCAGATTAAGTCTCAAATCTATGATTTTCGGTCCAAATTGTACCAAACTCTGGACGATAGAGACGATATCTATTCAAAGCATTTGGGCATACCGAATGCCTATGATAGACGGATTGTGCATACCGACATGATATTCGCGACGCGGTTATGAATGGTCGTGGCCCGTGGATTCATATCCGAGGACTCGTTCGAGCACTTTATGTTGAAACGAATTTTTTCAAATTCCTGGGACGATTTTTCGATCCTTAGCCGCCTGCTGAAAGAAAACTTCCGCGCTTATGCCGCAAAATATGCGGTCGCTATGGCGTTGATGCTTCTTGTTGCCGGTTCCACGGGATTCAGCGCCTGGATGATGAAGGACTTGATTAACAAGGTCTTTATCGATCGCGATCCTGACATGATGTACTTAATTTGTAGCAGTGTTGCGGTTGTTTATATTGCCAAGGGCTTTGCCTCTTATGGGCAAGAAGTTCTTCTGTCGCGTATTGGTAATTCAATTGTCGCGTCAACCCAGAAAAAAATTTATCGGGCTATTTTATCACGGAACATCGATTTTTTTCAGGAAGTTGGATCATCAGATCTCATCACCCGCATTACGTTCAACGCACAGGCGGCGAGTTCGGCGTTGAATTTAATCGCGACATCGTTAGGTCGCGATCTATTTACTGTAGCAAGTTTGCTTTATGTCATGCTGGCTCAAGATGCCCTGCTAACATTGATCGCATTAATTGGTGTTCCCTTTCTATTTCTTGGTGTGACACGCCTCTTAAAGCAGATGCGTAAATTGTTTGGTAGTGAAGTTAAATCCATGGCGTCAATTGTGGCGGCTATGCAGGACACGTTTCATGGAATTCGCGTCATTCGTTCCTTCCGTTTGGAAGAAATGATGTTGAAGCGTATGGACAGCGCAATTGGTGCGGTAGAGCGTCTGTCCAATAAAATGTCTGCGGTCCAAGCGGGCACGATGCCAATCATCGATACGATGGGGGGCATTGCGGTTGCGAGCGTGATTTTTTATGGCGGATGGCAGGTGATTTATAATGGTGCAACACCCGGTGAATTTTTTGCCTTTATTACGGCTCTGTTGATGTTGACGGACCCGGCAAGACGACTTGCCCGCCTTCATTTGTCGCTTGCCGGTGCCTCCGTTGGCATAAAAATGCTATATGATTTGATCGACCAGGCACCTGAATCGCCTGACCATTCGGAAGCTGTTCCTTTGAGTCTCAAAGATGGCACAATTGCCTTGCATTCCGTGAGCTTTGGTTATCGACCCGAAGATCCTGTTCTGCATGATGCGACGCTTGTGGTTGAGGGTGGAAAAATTACAGCCTTGGTGGGTGTCTCCGGGAGCGGAAAATCAACGATCTTCAATCTTTGTCTCCGTTTTTGGACACCTCAATCGGGCGAAATCCGAATTGATGACCAGCCACTGGCCGATATGACTTTAGACTCGCTGCATAAGTCCATCGCGCTCGTGAGTCAGGATGTCTTCTTGTTTGATGGTACAATCGCTGAAAACATCCGCATGGGTCGACCGGATGCCTCAATGGATGACATTATCGAGGCCGCCAAATCCGCAGCCGCGCATGATTTTATTCTGACCTTTCCGCAGGGCTATGACACAAATATTGGCGAATTCGGCGGGCGTCTTTCGGGGGGGCAGCGCCAAAGATTATCCATCGCGCGTGCATTTTTGAAAAATGCTCCAATCTTGTTTTTGGATGAACCGACTTCGGCGCTCGATGCCGAATCGGATGCGCTCATTCAAGAAGCGCTCAAGCGTTTGATGAAGGGTCGAACAACCTTGATGATCGCGCATCGTTTGGCGTCGATTGCCTATGCGGACCGAATTTATGTCATGGAAAAAGGGCGTGTGATCGAAAGCGGGGCGCATGATCAATTGCTTCAAGCGAAGGGTAAATATGCCCATCTCTTCGAGTTGCAATTCAACGTCTGATCACATTCGGGCAAGCATCCGCACATGCCAAAAGCACATAAACAACCGTCAATATGGCGTCATCGCATCGAGTATTTGGGATTTTTAATTATTCGCTTTCTGGCGCGTCATGTGCCCGCGCGTTTCGTTGATCGGTTATCAGCGGGTATCTGGCTCCTGATCGCGCCGCGTCTTTTTCGGCATCGACGAGCCTTGCATAATTTAAAAGCGGCTTTACCGGCTCTCTCCGCGTCAGAGCGTGAGGCAATTGCGATGGCGATGTGGGACAATTTGGGTCGAACAACCATGGAGTCTATGGCTCTCGATCAGATTGCGGATGATCCCAAGGCGATTAATCTAAAATTTTCTGATGAAGTTTCCGCGATCATGCGCGATCAAAGGCCTGCTATTTTTGTGGGACTTCATGCCGGAAATTGGGAAGTGGCAGCTATTGCGGCAGAAAAATTCAACAAACCGTTGATGGGTGTATATCAGAAAATTCTTAATCCTCTGGTTGATCGATCCGTGACTGGTTTAAGAGAGCGTTTTTATAAAGGCGGCCTTCATACGAAAGGCGCGGATACAGTTACACGCATTAGACGCGGTCTTTCGCAGGGCTATTCCGTTGCGATTATGTCGGATTTGCGCGATGCCCATGGTGAGTTTGTTCCTTTTTTTGGACTGCGCGCGCGGTCGACAATATTTCCGGCGCTGCTGGCGCGTCTCTATCATGTCCCCATCATTGCCATTCGCGCGGTTCGAATAGGTGTGAGGCAGTTTCGTATTGATGCTGTTGTAATCGAGATTGATCAGGGACAGGATCGCAAGCGCGCGCTCTATGAGACGACATTACATATTCAGCAGCAATTTGAAGCCTGGATCAGAGAGGCCCCCGAACTTTGGATGTGGGGTCATAATCGGTGGGATCTAAAGCCCTGACGAATTGTCTCTGTTTTTAATGCGTATGTAACGATTACGGGCAGGTGTCCTCTGCTTGAGGAGGCAAATAGGCGATGTGCCCTTTCCATTGTTCGCTTGTTGATCCCAGCAGCGTTTTTATAGTGATGGGCTCAGCGCTCGCTTTGCAGAGGCGGGGAAAGAATTTAAGCGCGGCGACACCTTCATCGAGCTCGATTGTAATGGCGCCCTTTTCGTTGCACAGGGTTTGCTTGTCTTCTGTCCCCCAAGGGCGATAGGGAATCTCGATAAAGAGCGGTCTATCTTTCAACCAGAGAACAGGGGAGCCGCCTAGTTTGACCTCATTGATGATGACACATGATAAAGGGCCCGACTGGTGTCGCGCCCAGAGCGCTTCAACCTGTTCGGCAAGAGGTTTTGTGTTTGAAAAGAAGGCTTCATGGGGACGCTTAATCAACGCACCAATCAAAAGATAAACCCAAAATAAAACACATAAAACAATCATGCTCTTTAGCGTGATTTTTGAAATGTCTTGGAGATTGGCTCGTGTGGCAGAGTCCGACAGTAGTAGCGCTGCGCCGATGCATATCGATGGTACCAGCGGCAAAAGCCAGAGCGCTTTAATAAATTGTCCCGTCAGAAGGCCAATCACGGCCACGCTAAGCGGTGCGCCAAAAAAACAGACAAGGCCGATCCACTCGCGATCAGTTTTATCGTTTTTCAGACCGGCAAGAACTTTTGAATATGGCAGCTTAAATGCTTTTAACGCCAAAAAGAGTGTGGCGAATAAAACAACACCGCCCCAAAGAATGCCTGAAAGCCCGTCAAGAATTGTGCTCCAACCCGTAATGGGTGCCGAGCCCGTTGCGCGTTTGATGCTGATAAAGTCGTGATCAATTAACCAGATCACATGTGGTGTGATGATCAGGGCCGCGATGCCAATCGCGCCATAGGCTTTATAATCAAGATAGGCGGACCGGAATCGTTTGATGAGCAGCGATAAAGCCAAGAGGGGGATAATGGCGAAGAGAATTTCGTATTTTGTGATCGTGCCGAGGCCAACAGCTATTCCAAGGCCCGTCATGGACTGCGTTGAGCGCTCTTCTAGAAACTCCAGCCCGTAGCAAAGCGTTGCCGCAATAAAGGGTGCGAGAACCGTGTTGTGATTGATTTGAAGTGAATAGAAGGACGCGAGGGTGGAGAGATAAAACAGCATTACGGATAGGGCGGCCGTGTTCTCGCCCGCCAATCGTTTGACGCAGCGCCAAATGTAATATCCGGCGATGACGGTAAGCGCTTGGCTCAAAAACAAGAGTGATAAGATGCTGAAGGTGCCCGGCACATTGGCGAGACCTAATAGCCATGTGGTAAGCGGCGGATGTTTCCAATAGCCAAAAGCCGGTTCTTTGAACCAGTAAAGTGCTTCGAGCGTATCAACGTGAAGATTGCCGAGCACGAGACCGGGAATGAGGGCCCACAATATAAGGTTCAGGAGGATGATGCCGCGAAATCGGTTCAAATAAACAAACGGATCGGGACGTGCTTGTTCTGGGCGCATTATCTACATTTTCCGAAATCAAGGCTCGACCCTCCTATAGTCGGAACGGGTCGTCCGACCAATGGCTTTGTCTGAAACTGCACTTCAGTGCGGCTAGGCTCAAAACGGACAAGTGCCACTGGATTGGGCGGTCAAAGCTTTCTATGGCATAGGAAGGGCTCGGGTGCGGATCGCGCCTGAAATCCGATGGGTTGGATCAAGGGACATTATGGCGGCGGGCAGGGACAGGGTAGAGAACTTGAAGGGCAAGACCATCCTTCAACTCATCCCCCAATTGAATGTGGGCGGTGCAGAGCGCACGACCGTTGATATTGCGGAGGCGCTTGTGGCTGCCGGTGCCTGCGCGCTCGTTGCAAGCGAAGGCGGAGGCTTGGTGGGCGAGCTCCAAGCAAAGGGCGGGCTTTTTCTTCCCTTTCCGGCGGCCACTAAAAATCCGCTCAAGATGTTTCAAAATCGCAATCGCTTGATCGCATTGTGCCTTACGGAAAAGGTTGATCTCATACACGCGCGCTCGCGTGCTCCGGCGTGGAGCGCCTTAGGAGCCGCCCGGCATTTGGGTATTCCCTTTGTCACGACGGTTCACGGCAATCACAGCAGCGGTTCGCCATTCAAACGGTTTTATAATTCGATCATGGCGCGTGGTGACGCGGTGATTGCCAATTCCGAACGTACCGCTGAATGGATTTTAGCGCATTATCCTGAGGCGCGTGACCGGATGGTCACGATTCCGCGCGGAACCGATCTTAAGGGCTTTTCTCCTGAAGCGGTTGATACACCCCGCCGCGATGCTTTGCGGAAGGCCTGGGCTCTGCCAGAGGGCAAGCGTGTCATCTTGCTTGGCGCGCGAATTACCCCGCTCAAAGGTCATCTTGTAGCTCTGGCGGCTTTCCGTGCGGTGCTTGATCGCGGATTGACCGATGTCGTGATGGTGTTTGCGGGCGGCGCGCAGGGGCGCGAGGCCTATGCCGCCGAGCTTGATCGCGCCATTCAGGCCATGGGCCTTTCGGAATCCGTGTTTCGGGTGGGGCATTGCGCCGATATGCCCGCTGCTTATGCTTTGGCTGATGTTGTGATTATGCCTTCGATTGAGCCGGAGGGATTTGGCCGCACAGCGGTTGAGGCGCAGGCCATGGGTAAAGCTGTGATTGCGAGTGATCTCGGCGCCACGCCCGGTACAATTTTGCCGCGTTACGCAAATGAAGCTTCCGAGTTTACAGGGTGGGTTGTGCCTGCAATTGACCCTACAGAATTAGCCAATGCCGTTACGGAAGCGCTGGCCCTCCCGATCGACGCTCGCGAGGCGCTCGGTGCGCGCGCTCGACGTTATGTCGAGGCGCGTTATTCTTTGCGCGGTATGACCGATGCAACGATCACTGTTTATCAATCGCTTTTCAATCACGAGCATCGTTTGCGGTGAGGGTGCTGAACTGCACCGATTCTGCTCTTGAAATACAACCAAGGCGGGCATTTTAAGCGATTTTTTTCACATAAATGTCATAATTGAAATCTGGCTTGTCAAAAACGCCAAATTTACAATTTGGAAGCTTTTAAAAAATTTATATATTTCAATGCATAAGAACAGAATTTCATTTTAGTAGTGGTAAATCTGCAACGTCATATTTCAAAGCATTTCAACACTACAACTTATGGTTGTATTCAAGGGGAAGTTCTCGCATTTTCGGCTGGTCGAAACGGCGATGGCTTCGGTTCTGCGTACCATCGCCCCCTTTTTAGAAATGGATAGCGATCATGAAGCTCTCTACACTCCTCCTCTCGTCAGCAGCCCTCGTTGTTGCTGGCTCAGCATTCGCTGCTGACCTCCCTGCAAAGAAGGCAGCTCCTGCTGCTAAGCCTGCTGCAACCGGTTGCCCTGCATTCGGCGCTGGCTTCTTCCAGATCCCAGGCGGCGATACCTGCATCAAGCTCAGCGGCTATATGGCTTATGAAGGCAACTACAACGGCACCGCTGGCACCTACGGCCAGGACGGCGCGTTCCGTCTCATCACAGACGTTCGCAGCAACACGGATGCTGGCGTTGTTCGCGGTTTCGCTCGTATCACCGGTTCATACGGCAATACATCCAGCGGTTCGTCTTCGGGTACGGACATGACGCCTAGCCGCGCTTATGTTCAACTCGGCGGTTTGACAGCTGGTAAGAATGCATCGCTCGCCGATATCTCGGGCACAGCAGGTTGGAACTACGGTTCGAACCTCGGTGGCGGCACGGGCACCGGCATCTGGTACGCCATGAACGCTGGCAGCGCGACGATCACCCTTGGTGAAGAAAATTCGATCAAGGATGACGCGGGTAACACCTCGAAGCGTCCGGACATTCTCGGCAAAGTGTCCTTTGCTGCAGGTGATGCGAAGTTGGACCTCGTTGGCGTTTCGCACGCTGCCGGTGACGACAATGGCGGTTCGGACGGCAATGGTTATGCCTTCATCGGTCGCGTTGGCGTGACCTCAGGCGACTTCGGCGCAGCCATCTTCGGCGGCGTCAGCAAGGGCGCTCTGAAGTACACAAGCTCCGTGCCAACGGGCGCTGCTGACTATGACTCGAGCTCGACCACCGATTACTCGACCGGTTCGAACATGGGCGGCGAAGTCACCGCGAAGCTCGGCAACGGCTTGCTCGCCATTGCAGCTGGCACGCAGAAGGCAACATCTGCTGGCGGCGGTTCGACAAAGACCACAACGATTGGCGTCGATTACGCGCTTAACGTTGCGAAGGGCTTTGTGGTTGAGCCAGAAGTGATCTTCAATACGGGCGACTCGAAGTCGGACGTGTACTATCTCACGATCCATCGCGATTTCTGATCTAACGATCAGGTCGTAATGAAACCCCGGCAGGAAACTGCCGGGGTTTTTATTAATGGATCTCTTCGATAGAAGGGCGGTCCTAGCTCTGTCCCAGCGCTCAGGGGCGCCGATTCCGTTCTAAGCGGAGCGTAAGGAGCCTATCCCATATGTTACGGGGTTGGTCAGCCATTCCGCCTGTTTCAACGGCAAGTTTTCTATGAATAGGCAAATTATGAATTTTTTAACTCAAATAAATATCAATAAATTCAATAACTTAACAATCGACAACGTATTAAATGTGACAAATTTAATACAGTTAAGATGAAAGCGCGCCGGAACTACAACTTAGGGTTGTATTCAAGGGGAAGTTCCCGCATTTTCGGCTGGTCGAAACGGCGATGGCTTCGGTTCTGCGTACCATCGTCCCCTTTTTAGAAATGGATAGCGATCATGAAGCTCTCTACACTCCTCCTCTCGTCAGCAGCCCTCGTCGTTGCTGGCTCGGCATTCGCTGCCGACCTCCCTGCAAAGAAGGCAGCTCCTGCTGCGAAGGCAACCGGCTGCCCTGCATTCGGCGCTGGCTTCTTCCAGATCCCAGGCGGCGACACCTGCATCAAGCTCGGTGGCTATATGGCCTATGAAGGCAACTACAACGGCACCGCTGGCACCTACGGCCAGGACGGCGCGTTCCGTCTCATCACAGACGTTCGCAGCAACACGGATGCTGGCGTTGTTCGCGGTTTCGCTCGTATCACCGGTTCATACGGCAATTCGGACAGCGGCACGTCTTCGGGTTCGGACATGGCTGTTAGCCGTGCATACGTTCAGCTCGGCGGTTTGACAGCTGGTAAGAATGCATCGCTCGCTGATATCTCGGGCACATCAGGCTGGAACTATGGCGCAGCTCTCGGCGGCGGCACGGGCACCGGCATCTGGTACGCCATGAATGCTGGCGGCGCGACGATCACCCTCGGCGAAGAAAATTCGGTCGCTGATGACAACGACAACACCTCGAAGCGTCCCGACGTTCTCGGCAAAGTGTCGTTCTCGGCTGGCGCAGCCACCTTGGACCTCGTTGGCGTTTCGCACGCTCCACAGGATGACAATGGCGGTTCGGATGGCAATGGTTATGCCTTCCTCGGTCGCGTTGGCGTGACCTCAGGCGACTTCGGCGCAGCCATCTTCGGCGGCACCAGCAAGGGCGCTCTGAAGTACACGAGCGCTGTCCCAACGGCCGGCGTTGACTATGACTCGGGCTCGACCACCGATTACTCGACCGGTTCGAACATCGGCGGCGAAGTCACCGCGAAGCTCGGCAACGGCCTCCTCGCCATTGCAGCTGGCCAGCAGAAGGCTACGAGCGCGAACACGGGTACCTCGACAAAGACCACAACGATTGGCGTCGATTACGCGCTGAACGTTGCGAAGGGCTTTGTGGTTGAGCCAGAAGTGATCTTCAACACGGGCGACTCGAAGTCGGACGTGTACTATCTCACGATCCATCGCGATTTCTGATCTAACGATCAGGTCGTAATGAAACCCCGGCAGGAAACTGCCGGGGTTTTTTTATGCGCCACTGTTAAACCGTCAGCGCACTTACCAGTGAGGTTTCGAGAGGGAGGTTCAGTTTTTTCCGACAGGATGCTAAAAGACGAAGTGATTGGAGGCTTCGTGATTCATGTCGGACAGTAAAATTGCTTTCATTACCGGCGTGACCGGACAGGATGGAGCCTATCTTGCAGAGCTTTTGCTCGGCAAAGGGTATCAGGTTCATGGTTTGAAGCGGCGCTCCTCCTCTTTCAACACCGCGCGCGTTGATCATTTGATCCGCGATCCGCACGATCTCGCGCCGGGACTTCGCCTTCACTATGGCGATATGACGGATGCGACCAATCTCATCCGCCTCATTCAGGAAATTAAACCGACTGAACTCTATAATCTGGCCGCACAAAGCCATGTTCGGGTGTCGTTTGAAACGCCGGAATATACGGCCAATGCGGATGCGATCGGAACGCTCCGCCTGCTTGAGGCCATGCGTATTCTCAACATGGTTGAAACCACGCGGTTTTACCAAGCCTCGACCTCCGAACTTTATGGCCTTGTGCAAGAAGTCCCGCAGCGGGAAACTACCCCGTTTTATCCGCGCTCGCCCTATGCGGTTGCCAAACTCTATGCCTATTGGATCACGGTAAATTACCGCGAAGCCTATGGGTTTCATGCTTCTAACGGCATCTTGTTTAACCATGAAAGCCCGCTGCGGGGTGAAACCTTTGTGACCCGTAAAGTGACACGGGCGGTTGCCGCGATTGAGCTCGGCCATCAGGAGCAACTCTATATTGGCAATCTCGATGCTGAACGCGATTGGGGCCATGCCCGCGATTATGTCGAAGGCATGTGGCGTATGCTGCAACAGCCAAAGGGTGATGATTACGTGTTGGCAACCGGAACGAAACATTCCGTGCGGTATCTGATTGAATGTGCTTTCCGCGAAATCGGGCAAACCATCGTATGGAAAGGCACAGGCATTGATGAAATCGGCGTGGATCAGGCCAGCGGCAAGACGCGTGTTTCGATCGACCCACGCTATTTTCGGCCGACAGAAGTTGATCTTTTACTCGGCGATGCTTCGAAGGCCAAAAAAATTCTTGGTTGGCAGTACAGCACGAATTTCGAAGCCATGATCAAAGAAATGGTTGCATCCGATCTCGTGATTGTCGCGCGCGAGCATCAGCATCGCGGATCGCTTCATGACTGACTCTGCGCCGCTCTCGCTTCAAGGAAAGAAGATATGGGTCGCCGGCCATAAGGGCATGGTGGGTTCGGCCGTGATGCGGCGCTTGGCGAAGGAAGGCTGTGAACTGCTGAGTGTTGACCGCAGCGCGTGCGATTTGATCCGGCAAGACGATGTTGAGTCATGGATGGGCAAACATAAGCCCGATCTCGTTTTTTTATGCGCGGCGACGGTGGGCGGTATTCTGGCTAATGACACGCGGCCCGCCAATTTTCTTTATGAAAATATGATGATCGAGGCCAATATCATCCATGCAGCTTACAAGACGGGTGTAAAGAAACTTTTGTTTTTAGGTTCGAGCTGCATTTACCCGCGCATGGCGCCACAGCCCATGCGCGAAGACGCTTTGCTGACGGGTGCACTCGAGCCGACCAACCAATGGTATGCGATTGCCAAGATTGCGGGTTTGAAATTATGCGAAGCCTATCGTCGCCAATATGGCGTCGATTTTATCTCCGCCATGCCGACCAATCTCTATGGCCCCGGTGATAATTTTGATCTCAATGCGAGCCATGTGATACCGGCCTTAATGCGGCGCGCGCATGAGGCCAAGCAATCCAAGGCCGCGCATTTGACCATATGGGGTACGGGTTCGCCACGTCGCGAATTTCTTCATGTTGATGATCTTGCCGATGCGCTCGTGTTTTTGATGCAAACCTATTCGGATGAATCGACGATCAATGTCGGTTCGGGCGAAGAAGTGTCGATTGCCGCGCTTGCAGAGCTTGTGCGTGATGTTGTTGGATTTCAGGGGGCTTTGTCTTTCGATGCAAGCAAGCCCGACGGCACGCCCAGAAAACTCCTCGATGTGTCGCGTATGAAAGAGCGGGGATGGGCCTCAAAGACATCTCTACCCGATGGCCTGAAGACGACCTATCAATGGTTTTTGGAGCATATAAGGGATTATCGCGGGTTGGATTGACCCTCTATTATTTGTACAATGCGAACCACAAAATTGTGGTGCCCTGTGTGAATGAGTATTGTGTAAGGCGTTCCAGTGAGTTCAGTTGCGTTCGATTATAATCTTAAAGAAATTGAAAATTCCGTTATAAAATCGGACTCCAAGTTTCCATGGCACGATTTTATTGGAAAATTATTTAATCCCGACAATATACCGCCCCCCATTCTTCTGCGCCCGATTGTTGAGAACATCATCTCCAACGGTGATATCGATATCATATATCCCGAAGAATGGATTGACGATTATCTGAAATATATTGGGACGATCTGCGAGGCCAATGCGCTGCATTTCTTGTTACGTTCATATGATCGCCGCGGTTCTACGCTAAAAATATATAATCTAGATGCCGATTCGTGGATCCAAATCGATATTCATATCAAGCTCTATCAATTCGGTTCATCGCGCATCTATTTCAAATGGCAAGATTTTTTTCCACGCGCACAATGCTTTTCCGGCGTGTTGGAGCCTGATGCCGCAGACGGTGCAGCTTTATATTTGTTGCATTTGGAAGTTCAACGAAAAAAGCTAAGTAGCCCGTCCGTAACGGCAAGATGGAATATTTATCAGAATCGTCTTACTCAAATTGATGTCACAAAAACTGAATTGGATGAAATTATAGAGAGCGCATATCGTGAT
>CANGPA010000050.1 GCA_947455645.1 Hyphomicrobiales bacterium
TGAAATTTATCTCGGTCTCGGCAATTATGGTGTTGCAGCAGCCTCACTGAATTATTTCGGCAAATCTGTAAATGAATTGACCCTCACAGAAGTTGCGTATCTCGCAGCCTTGCCGAAAGCACCCAACAATTATCATCCTTTCCGCAAGACCCAAGCTGCGATTGACCGTCGCAATTATGTTATTGATCGTATGGTCGAAAATGGCTATGTCAAAAAAGAAGACGGAGAGATTGCTAAGCAAAAAACGCTTGGCGTAACCTTACGCGCCGTATCACCAAATACAATTTCGGCGGGATTCTTTGCTGAAGAAGTTCGGCGTGAGCTTTTTGATCGATATGGTGAAAAATCACTTTATGAAGGTGGATTGTCTGTCCGCACAACACTTGACCCAAAATTACAGCAATTCGCACGTCAAACCTTAGCAGATGGTCTTGTTCGCTTCGACGAAGCACGCGAAGGATTTCATGGCGTCGTTCAGAAAATTGATGTTCAAACAGCCGATTGGGGACAAGAGCTTGCCAATGTCACCGCCGTTACCGATGTAAGAGATTGGCGGCTTGCCGTTGTACTTGGATTTACGGGTGAAATTGCACAAATTGGCCTTCAACCTCAACGCGACTCTGGCGGCCGCGTCCAACGTGATCGTGAAACGGGAACGCTCGCACCCGACGGGTTGAAGTGGACGAAAAAAACAGCACGTCAACTCGTTCAACCGGGTGATGTCATCTATGTTGAACCTGTGGCTGACAAATCCGGTCAGTTTCGGTTGCGCCAAATTCCAGCTGTGTCCGGTGCATTGGTTGCAATGGACCCTCAAACGGGTCGCGTCTTGTCGATGGTCGGTGGTTTTTCTTTCGATTTGTCAAAGTTTAACCGTGCAACACAGGCACAACGTCAACCGGGATCTTCCTTCAAACCGTTTGTCTATGCCGCAGCGCTCGATAATGGATATACACCGTCGGATCTTGTTCTCGATGCACCAATTGAAATCGATTTAGGTCCAGGCCAATCCATTTGGAAGCCTGAAAATTTTGATAAACAATCGCACGGTTTGCGTACTTTGCGATATGGTATCGAGCACTCCAAGAACCAGATGACCGTTCGGCTCGCCCAAGACATCGGCATGCCTTTGATCGCCGACTATGGTAAACGCTTTGGGCTTTACAATAATCTGCTACCCGTTCTTGCCATGTCCCTTGGAGCGGGAGAAACAACGGTCCTTAAAGTAACGACCGGTTACTCGATGTTCGTCAATGGTGGCAAACGTATCACACCCACACTCATTGATCGAATTCAGGACCGTTGGGGCAAGACCATCTATCGCCATGATGATCGCACCTGCTCGGATTGCACATCGGAGCAATGGAACAATCAATCTGAGCCAAAAATGCCGGACACACGAGATCAGGTCATTGATCCTTTGACTGCCTATCAAATCACATCGATACTTGAGGGTGTCGTTATTCGTGGCACGGGCGCGTCCATTGCAGCAGTTGGAAAACCGTTGGCTGGTAAAACCGGAACCACCAATGATGCCAAAGACCTTTGGTTCGTTGGCTTTTCTCCCGACCTCGCCGTGGGCGTTTATATGGGTTATGACAAGCCAAAATCGCTCGGCAGTCAGGCGCAAGCTTCGCAATTTGCGGCGCCAATTTTCCGCGATTTTATGAAACTCGCTCTTGCCGATAAGCCGGCGACTCCTTTCCGCGTGCCCGCCGGTATCAAGCTTGTAAGCATTGATGTTGAAACTGGACTGCGCGCCGCATCAGGCGAAAAAGGGACCATTCTCGAAGCCTATAAACCTGGCACCGAACCGGCCGCGAGCGATACCGGAGACATGCTTGGAACCCAGAGCATCTTTACCCCATCTCCCGATGTAGAGCGCGCTGTTGGAAAAGGAACCGGGGGCGTCTATTAACGTCTCAACTGTAATTTTCTTTACTTTGAAACACGTCACCGCTAGTCGTTCGTGCCTACAAGAACTCGGAATTGGATGAATGCGCGCTGAAATTCAAAATCTTGCTGATGCGGCCAAGCAGTCCATTGGACTGCTGAGGAGGCATCTTTGACGTCGATACTGCGACACGGCGTCTTGCTGAGTTAAACGCGATTGTCGAAAGTCCGGACCTCTGGAACGATCCCGATAAAGCCCAAAAGCTTATGCGCGAGCGGACTGAACTCGAAGAGTCACTCGGCGGTCTATCGCGCCTCGAATCGGACTTAAGTGACGCAGAAGAATTAATCGAGCTCGGCACAGCAGAAGGCGACGCCTCAATTGTGACTGAGGCGGAAGAGACCATTCGCGCCCTTCAGATCGAAGCCGCACGCCGCCAAATCGAAACGCTTTTATCCGGCGAAGCCGATCAAAACGATACCTATCTCGAAGTCCATTCCGGTGCTGGCGGCACTGAAAGTCAGGATTGGGCGCGGATGTTGATGCGCATGTATTCGCGCTGGGCTGAACGACGCAAATTCAAAGTCGAAGTGATGGATGTCTCAGATGGTGAAGAAGCAGGCATTAAAGGTGCCACTCTTTTAATAAAGGGGCACAACGCTTATGGCTGGCTCAAAACTGAGTCTGGGGTTCACCGTCTTGTTCGCATATCCCCCTTCGATTCAAATGCCCGCCGTCACACAAGTTTTGCATCAATCGGCGTATTTCCGGTAATCGATGATCGCATTATGATCGATGTCAAAGAATCTGATTGCCGGATCGATACGTATCGGTCATCGGGTGCTGGTGGCCAGCACGTTAATACGACAGATTCTGCCGTCCGTATCACCCATATTCCTTCAGGCATCGTTGTGGCATGCCAACAAGAACGGTCTCAACATAAAAACCGTGCAACAGCGTGGAACATGTTGCGTGCGCGTCTTTACGAAATGGAACTGAAAAAGCGCGAAGAAAAAGCGATGGCCGATCAAGCTGCAAAAACGGATGTCGGTTGGGGGCACCAAATCCGCTCCTATGTCTTGCAACCCTACCAGCTCGTCAAAGATCTTCGTACAGGCGTTACATCAACTTCACCCGGCGATGTGCTCGACGGCGATCTTGATTCCTATATGGAAGCCGCCCTCGCCCAGCGCGTATATGGGGGCGAAGTTGATGTTGAAGATATTGATTAGGACGATTTAAGACTCATAGAGCTTTCACAGCTGCCAAGACCTCGGCCGCATGCCCATCCACTTTGACCTTCGACCAGATCTGTTTGATCTTGCCATCGGTACCGACCAAAACCGTGGTGCGCTCTACACCCATATATTTACGACCATACATGCTCTTCTCAACCCAAACACCATAAGCGTCGAGAACTGATTTTTCTTCATCGGAGGCCAAAGAAAACGAAAGTTCATATTTGGTTTTGAATTTATCGTGACTCTTTGGGCTATCGGGAGAAAGTCCTATAATCGTCGTATTTGCCTTCTCAAAGTCCTTGCGCAACCCATTAAACTCAATGGCTTCTTTCGTGCACCCGGATGTATCGTCCTTAGGATAGAAATACAGAACGATATTTTTGCCTTTCAGAGCTGAAAGGATAATTGTTTGAGCTCCGTCGCCCGGAAGCGTAAAATCTGGAGCGATATCCCCAACGGCCAATTTCTGTGGCATTGTTGTTTCCCTTTTTCGAATCAAGTCTCGGCAGTAAAACTACGCACCAACCAAGGAACTAGATTGTGTCTTCTGTGTCAGATCTGCGTAGGGATGCTCATATCATTGCCACGATGTCATATTTAGGCGTTTATCATGAATGCAACGCTTGAAATTGAACGTTTATTTTGAATGACCGATCCGCTCAATCATAATGAATTAAACGACCTAGAGGGCACGCCTGTTGCGGCGGCTCAGGAAACGTTGCGCCAAAACTTATCGCCCCCCCGCCGCCATTGGAGCCTGCATCTTTCAATGCATGGGCTTCGGCTCTTCGCCGAAATTGCCGGGATCGCTCTATTATCTCTCGGCCTTCTAGGCACGGGCCTCCTGTGGCTTTTCTCGCAAGGACCAATCAAATCCGAATTTGTTACGCGGCAAATCGCAGCGGGGATCGAAAGCCGACTGCCGCCTGGCTATTCGGTCGCCCTATCAAGTGCAGATCTCAGTGAGGTTGTCGGCGGCTTACATCTACATGTGGATGGATTTGTTGTGCGTGATGAAACCGGAAAACCGGTTATTGTAACGCCGCGCGCCGAAATTGGCTTTGACGGTCTCTCAATGTTTCTCGGTCGTCTGGTTCCACGCGACGTAGATCTCTCCGGACTCCTCATCGCCGTGACGATCAAACCAGATGGTAGCGTTGCCATTTCGGAAGATATTGCAGAAGCCGCGCAAACATTGGAGCAGTCGCCCGCTCCAGTGGAAGCATTTCCTTCGAAGGAAAACCCTGCTCCTTTGGCCATCGGCGCATTTATGGATGCGTTATCGGCTCGCTCCGGTCCTTTGGGAATTTTAGAACGCGCAACGCTGCGCAATGGCATACTTCGTATAGACGACCAACGGCGTGGTCGTTCGGTACGATATCGCAATATGACTCTGACCTTCGATCGTCCCGGTGATGCTCTTATTGAGCTTGCCATCAGCGCCGAAGCGGAAAGCGGAAAATGGAGTGCCAACGCCGTCATATCGGGCAAGGCGAATGAAGCGCGCCGATTGTCAATAAAAACAACCGATCTTCGTGTCGCGGAATTGCTTGGATTTGCCGAACGTGGAAGCATTCCGATCCAAACAGATATGCCGCTCTCCCTTGAGTTCCTGGCGTCTGTTGATGGCAAGAGCCAACTTACAGGTCTAAGTGGTTCGATCACCGGCGGTCGGGCTACAATCGTCCTGGATGATCCCAAAGCGCCGCCTATTCACGTCGACGGTGTGAAAGGCGAATTCTCATTATCGGATGACGGCAACCAAATCATCATTCCCTTGATCGAATTTATTGGGGGCGAAACGCATTGGCGTATCAGCGGTGATGTCCGACTTCCTCGCCTTGCCGCAGATGGCTGGGATTTTGTTTTGCGTAGCGGTGGCGCAACCGTTATGGCTGACGCTCCCGGAAGAAATGCAATTGCGATTGATAGTTTTGCACTGAATGGAACGATCACGACTGGATTTAAAGCCATTCGTGTTGATGCGCTGGACGTTCAAGGGCCCGATCTCGATATATCAGGTAACGCTTTAATCGGCGCTGCTGAGGGACGAGACGGGTTACGTCTTTTCTTGAAATCTCAAAAATCGTCTGTGCTGAATCTTCTCGCCTTCTGGCCAAGCTATCTGGTTCCAGAAGTACGTTCCTATCTTGGACAGGCTGTTGAAAGCGGGACAGTCAGCAGTTTCCAATATGCCCTTGATCTCGATCCAAAATCGCTTGCTGCTGTTCTCGCCAAAGAAGTCATCCCGGATACATCTGTAAAGCTCGATTTGGCTTTCAAAGATGGCGTTATGCGCTTTGATAAAGGTCTACCGCGTATCGTCGCAATGAATGGAACCGTTCACGTGACCGGTCAAAAAGTTGGAGCTGAAATCTTAAACGGTTCCATCGAATTGCCTGAAGGACATATGCTCGCCATTAAACAGGGCACTTATCGCGTACCGGATACAAGCCTTAATCCGGCCCCTGCCGATATTAACTTCCGAATTGAAGGCCCTGCTTCTAATTTCGCCACCGCTATGCAAGCGGAGATGTTGAAATCGATTACGGCCCCAAGCCTTGATCCAACAAAAACGTCCGGTGATGTTGGAATGAATATTCAACTTCACTTCCCTCAAAAACCAGACCTGAAACCAAATGAAATCCAGATTAACGCGGACGGCATATTTCATAACCTGACCGTTGGTCACGCCTTCGGTCGGGAACCTCTGGAAAATGGAACCGTTCACATCAATGCCGGTCCAGAAGGTCTCATCATCAAGGGCGAAGGCCTCTTGGCCGGCGCACCGTCTCAGTTTGAATTACAACAGCCCATCGGTTCTGCAACGCAAAGTGCTACGATCAGCATGGTCATTGATGATGCGTTGCGTGAAAAGAAGCAGATGCGGATGCAAGGCCTTTTGAATGGACCTGTCACGCTCTCGTTAAAACTTAATGGCATTGGCGGTGAAACAATACGTGGTCATGGTGATCTAGATCTAACGAAAGCATCCGTAACCGGTTTGGTCCCGGGTTGGACACGACCCTCCGGTAAACCCGGTAAAGCCAACTTTAATTTTGCATTGCAGCCCGACCAATCAATTCGTCTTGATAACTTAGTTTTTGATGACGCGTCGATCACCATGAAAGGCAATGCCGAAATATCATCTGATGGTGAATTAAAATCTGTTGCGCTCTCGCAACTGCGCGTCGCATCAGGAGACCGCGTGGCGGCTTCTCTTGAACGCACGTCGCAAGGTCTTCGTGTAAAAATTCAGGGGGAAACACTCGACGGTCGTGCACTGATCAAGACCGTTACGGCACCCGGTCGAGGAACTGCGGCATCAGGACAAGATATTGATCTTGACCTCAAGGTTACAACGCTTTCGGGCTTTAACAACGAGATTATGACCAATGCCGATATTCGCGCGCAAACCCGCGGCGGATTATTGAAAGATCTTCGGCTCGAAGGAAAGCTTGGACAACAACCTGTGCTTGGACAGCCCGCGCGCGGTGAAAACGGCCAAGCCGTCATTCTTATACAGGCTGCTGACGCGGGTGCAATTTTGCGGTTCACCGACATTTACAAACGCATGAACGCTGGCGTCCTTTCACTTCAAATCGCGACCGCGGGCGACCCACTTGATGGCGTACTCTCCATTCGCAATTTTGCAATTCTGGATGAAGAGGCTCTTGCACAATTAAACACACAGCCCGGCACACCGAATGGAAAGCCCATCGTCACAGATCCTAAAAATGTTCAGTTCACGCGACTAGCTGCGCTCTTTGCCATGGGTTCAGGTCGAATGGCGATAAAAGACGGCGTCATATCCGGACCCGTCATCGGCGCGTCAATTGAAGGAAATGTCGATTATGGAAAAGGCAAGCTTGATTTGAAAGGCGCCATCGTGCCTGCCTATTTATTCAATAATCTTTTCAATAAATTGCCTATAATTGGCAAATTGCTTGGCGGAGAAAACGAAGGTATTTTCTCGATTAACTATCACGCGACAGGGCCAATCACGTCGCCAACGCTCACCTATAATCCACTCTCAGCCGTGGCCCCTGGATTCTTACGCAAATTATTTGATACAGGCTCGCAAGATCCTATCAAACCACCCGCCGCGGTGCCAAAATAATCATCTCTATTCTGGCTTAATAAGAATATGGCGCTTCTTGCCCAATGATAATTTGATCGTCCCATCGCGAAGGTCATTGCGATTCAAGAGTGCGCGGGGATCAGAAACCGCCTCATCATTCACACGCAAGCCCCCGCCTTGCACAAGCCGGCGCGCTTCACCGGTTGAAGCAACAAGTCCGGCTGATACAAAAGCAGACAACACGCCGAGGCCCGCTTCAAATTCCGTCTTGCTGATTGATACCGTCGGTAACGTGTCAGCAGCAATTCCTTGCTCGAAGGTCTTGCGCGCGGTCTCTGCCGCTTCATCGGCTATCGAGCGTCCATGCAACAAGGCCGTTGCTTCGGTTGCGAGTAGTTTCTTTGCTTCGTTGATTTCTGATCCAGCCAGCGCTTCAAGACGGGCAATTTCATCAAGCGGCAAGACTGTGAACAGTTTGAGAAAACGACCAACGTCAGCATCTTCGGTATTTCGCCAATACTGCCAATAATCATAAGGCGAAAACATATCGGCATTCAGCCAAACAGCACCCGATGCCGTCTTACCCATCTTGGCACCCGATGCCGTTGTTAAAAGCGGCGTCGTCAAAGCGTAGAGTTGCTGGCTGCCCATGCGGCGACCAAGTTCAACACCATTAACAATATTGCCCCATTGATCGGAACCACCCATCTGCAGACAGCAATCATGCATGCGCGACAATTCAACAAAGTCATAGCTTTGCAAAATCATATAATTGAATTCGATGAACGAAAGTTCCTGCTCACGCTCAAGACGAAGCTTAACGGAGTCCATCGACAACATGCGATTAATTGAAAAATGGCGACCTATATCACGCAACATATCGATGTAATTAAGCTTGGTGAGCCATTCCGCATTATCGACCATGATCGCGCCCGTACCGGTCGCGCCATAATCCAGAAAACGTGAAAACACACCTTTGATGCTGTTTTTATTTGCTTCAATCTGTTCGACCGTCAGCAACTTGCGGGTCTCATCTTTACCCGATGGATCACCAACGCGCGTGGTTCCGCCGCCCATCAGCGTGATCGGTCGATGCCCCGTCTGCTGCAACCAATGGAGCATCATAGCTGAAATAAGATTGCCGATATGGAGCGAAGACGCGGTGCAATCATAACCCACATAAGCGGTAATGCGCCCGGTTCGCGCTTTTTCATCAAGGCCTGCGAAATCTGAGCACTGATGAATATAGCCGCGTTCGGATAAGACACGCAAAAAATCGGATTTTGGCTGGAATTCGGACATTTCATGGGTTCCGGTGAACGGCCGCGAGATGTAAGGGGAAAGCTTGATCAGGGCAAGATCGCGATTCCGTAGCCGTCATGCCTTGCTTCAGCCGTGTTTGGCTGCAATTTTACCTTCGATTGGGCGTGCCTTTTGCACCACTAAGGGACCCTAACTTGACCCATAACATTCTTGAAAAGCAGGCCATATCACATTTATCTTGGCTAAATCTCTGGTCCCGCAACATTTTGAGCGGCGCTATGGCATTGGTCTTGGGCTTGGGATCAGCCAGCCCGTCATTCGCCGATGGTGGTCGTGGCATTATCCGAGACACAGAAATTGAAACACTGCTGAAAGACTATGCGTCACCGATTTTTTCAGCCGCTGGCATTGCAAAGGGCTCGATCCGGATCGCGATCATAGAGGATCGCTCATTTAATGCTTTTGTAACCACCGGCCGCCGGATGTTCATTAACACAGGCGCTTTAATGGCAGCAAAAACCCCCAACGAGATTATTGGTGTCATTGCCCATGAGTCGGGACATGTTTCTGGGGGGCACCTTACACTTCAGCGCGAGCGAGCGGGCATTGCTTCTATAATGGCTGCTGCTGGTGCAGTCCTCGGCGCAGGTGCAATGATTGCAGGTGGCGGCAATCGCAGCATGAATGCCACCAATGGTGGCGTGGGCATTATGCTGGGCTCTCAAGAACTCGCGGTCCGGACGATGTTGGCTTATCAAAGGGGGGAGGAGCAGTCCGCAGACCGCGCGGCGATCAAATATCTCCAATCAACCAATCAATCCCCAAAGGGCCTTGTTGATACCTTCAAACGCTTATCAGACGATACGATGTTCAAGCTTGATGGCGTAGATCCCTATTTGATGAGCCACCCCGCGCCACAGGAGCGCATTGCAAGCCTCGAACAATTAGCTGCGTCAAGCGCTTCATTTAAGGCGAAAGACCCTGCGTCACTCATCGCGCGTCATGAAATGATGCGCGCCAAGCTTTATGGGTTTACAGCCAAAGGGGAAGAAATCGCTCGACGCTACCCTGTCTCCGATCTATCGGTTCCCGCCCGTTATGCGCGGGCAATTATGGATTATCGTTATAAGAAAACACCCGAGTCTTTGGCGCTTATTGAGGATTTGATCCGCAGCGATGGTGCAAACCCATATTTCTGGGAACTGAAGGGGCAAGTTCTCCTCGAATTCGGTCAAGCGCGAGACGCCATTCCCGCACTCAAACGAGCGGTATCGATCATGCCTGAAGCCGGGCTCATTCGCGGTTTATTGGGGCGCGCGCTTCTCGCCACCGGTGACCCAGCTCTGCTTGAAGAAGCCTTGCGTGAATTGACAAATGCTAGTCAGCGGGAACCCGAGGACATTGAATCGTGGCGCCAGCTGGCTATAGCGTACGGGCAGAAAAACAATATCGGTATGGCGGAGTATAGTGCGGCCCAAGAAAGCTTTCTGATGGGTGACCAACAAAGTGCCGTCAATCATGCAGCAAAAGCTAAAAAATTACTGCCCGCAGGCTCACCGTCTGCATTAAAAGCAGACGATATATTAAATTATCGCCCACAAAAATCGAACTAATATCGCAGCCCGATCTGGAGTGATCTGATAATGCGCGCTTTACGCCTCGCCCTAGTGATCCTAGGCTTTTTAATAACATCAGCGTCAGTCCACGCTGACGAAGCGCTGCTCTCCGACGCCCGCAAGGCTGAGATCGGCGAAATCGTGAAATCCTATCTACTGAGCCATCCGGAAGTTATTCAGGACGCCCTGAATGAGCTCGAGAAGCGACAACGAGATGCTGAGGCCAACGCACAAAAGACTGCGCTTGCGAGCATTGGCCCGGACTTAATCAAAGCCGAAAACGGCATTGTGCTGGGCAACCCTTCAGGTGACGTCACGTTGGTCGAATTCTTCGATTACAATTGCGGATATTGCAAAAAATCACTGTCCGACATCATGACCCTTATGAAGGATGACCCCAAACTCCGCGTGATCTTGCGTGATTTTCCCGTTTTGGGGCCCGATTCAATTGAAGCCTCAAAGGTCGCACTCGCTGTTCGTGCGCAGCTTTCGGGCTCAAAATATATGGAGTTTCACCAAAAACTCCTTGAATCACGAGGTCGGGTTGGCAAGGATCGGGCCTTACAGGTTGCTCAAGAGCTCGGTGCAGATATGGCCAAACTGCAAAAGGACCTCGATTCAACCGAAGTCCGGCGTCTGATCGAAGGAACCATGCGCGCCGCAGATGCGCTCCGGATTGGCGGTACACCGGCCTTTGTCGTCGGTGACGGGGTCATTGTCGGTGCGGTTGGGCATGATCCTTTGGCCGACGCCGTTAAATCGATGCGCACTTGCGGCAAGGCCATTTGCTGATCAGAAAATACGGTCCTGAGTCGTCCATATTTCTGTCACAGATTCGATTCGATCTGCGCGACTCGGCGACGGAATCGGGCGGTACAAATGCCGCAGGTACACCGACTCGAATACTCTTCTAGGTTGTGTTTTGAGACAGCACTCGCTCTGATTTAGGTGCTTGCGCCGGAAATTCTTGTTGCACTAGAAGTACTTGCAAAGTCATCCCCATAATTCACCAAATCTTAATCTCTGCCCACAAGATATAGGGGTGAGACTGAAATTTGACCCTAAACCTTGACGGAATGTCTTGACGGGACCGGGGGGCGGAACTACGGTCCGGAATCGTTGCGCTGGTGTCCGGGGGATGAGTTATCCACAGGCCGCCAACGGGGCAAATCCCGTCAGCAAGGCGCGCCAGAGGAACAGGGTTCCGATGGTTGGCGTTGCCCTGAAAAGGGTTGGGGCCCGATGGACATCATCCATCGGGAGGGGGCAGTTTTCGGTTTGGGTTCGGTTACGACCGGGGCACGCCCGAGAACTATTGAAATCGAGGAAAAGGGCCGCGAGACGGCCGGCCGGAAATCAACCGGCATAGTGGGGCAAAGTAAAATGCGGATCGATCGTTTCTACACCAAGGCTGGCGTTTCACCTTACGCAGCGATTGCGTTCAAGTCGGCCACAAGTGAGATCCGCAATCCCGATGGTTCCATCGTGTTCCGTCTCGAGAATATCGAAGTCCCCGAACAATTCAGCCAAGTCGCGGCTGATGTGCTCGCGCAGAAATATTTCCGCAAAGCCGGTGTGCCGGCACGCCTCAAGAAATTCGAAGAGAATGACGTGCCGTCATTCCTGTGGCGCTCGGTTCCCGATGAAGCCGCCCTCGCCGCTTTGCCGGAGAAGGAACGCTATGGCTCGGAAATGAGCGCCAAGCAGGTGTTTGATCGCCTCGCCGGTTGCTGGACCTATTGGGGCTGGAAGGGCGGCTATTTCAAAACGGAAGAGGACGCGCAGGCCTTCTTTGACGAGCAGCGCTATATGCTCGCCCGCCAGATGGTCGCGCCGAATTCGCCGCAATGGTTCAACACCGGTTTGCATTGGGCCTATGGCATTGATGGTCCCTCACAAGGCCATCACTATGTCGATTTCAAAACCGGCAAACTCACAAAATCAAAATCGTCCTATGAGCATCCGCAGCCGCATGCCTGCTTCATTCAAGGTGTTGCTGACGATCTCGTGAATGAAGGCGGCATCATGGATCTCTGGGTCCGTGAAGCGCGTCTCTTCAAATATGGTTCGGGCACAGGATCAAACTTCTCGATGCTGCGCGGCGAAGGTGAAAAGCTCGCCGGTGGCGGTCGTTCATCGGGCTTGATGAGCTTCTTGAAAATCGGCGACCGTGCAGCGGGCGCGATCAAATCAGGTGGCACAACACGTCGTGCGGCGAAGATGGTGGTCGTTGATGTCGATCATCCGGATATCGAAGCCTATATCGATTGGAAGGTGAAAGAAGAGCAGAAGGTTGCCGCTCTCGTCACCGGTTCGAAGATCGTTTCAAAACATTTGAAAGCGGTGATGAAGGCCTGCGTGAATTGCGATGGCCCGGCTGAATCCTGCTTCGATCCTGAAAAGAATCCAGCGTTGAAGCGCGAAATCAAATTCGCACGCCGCGCGCAGGTGCCGGATAATTACATCAAGCGCATCATTCAATTCGCCAAGCAGGGCTATAAGGACATCGACTTCCCCGTCTATGATACCGACTGGGATTCAGAAGCCTATCTCACGGTTGCGGGCCAGAACTCGAACAATTCTGTGTCGTTGAAAGACGGCTTCTTGCGCGCGGTTGAAGACGACAAGGATTGGGATCTCATCCGTCGTACCGATGGCAAGGTTCACAAGACCTTGAAGGCGCGCGATTTGTGGGAACAAATCGGCTTTGCGGCATGGGCGTCAGCTGATCCCGGCTTGCACTTCAACACGACGATGAATGATTGGCACACCTGCCCGGCATCAGGCCCGATCCGCGCGTCGAACCCGTGCTCGGAATATATGTTCCTTGATGACACGGCATGCAATCTCGCCTCGCTCAATCTGCTTCAATTCCGTGAAGCCGATGGCTCGGTCAATATCGCGGCTTATGAACACGCTGTGCGGCTGTGGACCATCGTGCTCGAAATCTCGGTGTTGATGGCGCAGTTCCCGTCAAAGGAAATTGCCGAACTCTCTTATCGTTACCGCACGCTCGGTCTTGGCTATGCCAATATCGGTGGTCTTCTCATGACCAACGGCATTCCTTACGATTCTGACGAAGGCCGCGGCATTTGCGGTGCGCTCACCGCAATCATGACCGGCGTGGCTTACGCGACGTCAGCTGAAATGGCGGGCGAACTCGGAGCGTTCCCGGGCTATAAGGACAATGCGCAGCATATGCTCCGCGTCATCCGCAATCATCGCCGCGCCGCGCATGGCGAAGCGCAAGGCTATGAAGGCTTGGCGGTCAATCCTGTGCCGCTCGATCATGGTTCGGTGAAAGACAAGCGTCTTGTCGATCATGCAAAGGCCGCATGGGATAAGGCCCTCACGCTCGGCGAGAAGCATGGCTATCGCAACGCGCAAGCCACCGTGATCGCACCGACCGGCACAATCGGCCTCGTGATGGATTGCGACACGACCGGCATCGAGCCTGATTTCGCGCTTGTGAAATTCAAGAAGCTCGCCGGCGGCGGCTATTTCAAAATCATCAACCAGGCTGTGCCGGAAGCGCTCCGCACGCTCGGTTATCGTGAAAATGAAATCGCCGAAATCGAAGCCTATGCGATTGGTCACGGCTCGCTCGCGCAAGCCGCCGGCATCAATCA
>CANGPA010000051.1 GCA_947455645.1 Hyphomicrobiales bacterium
CCGATGGTGGACAGAACCACAGCCGACAAGACGAGCAACACGCTGGTGAATTTGTTGAACTGCGCGAGCAGAATCGCGAAGATCAAGAACATCGCCGTACCAAAGGCCTTCGATAGGAAGGCGCCGGCCTTGGCGCGTTCTTCGTCTTCACCCTTCAGTTTGAAGGTGACGCCCGGGCCAAGATCAAGTTTCGAAAGCGTATCGATCACTTTTTGTTGCACCACGGCGGATTGCACACCTTCGGTGACATTGGCAGAAACGGTGATCACACGGCTGCCGGCAACGCGATTGAGTTGGCCGACGCGCGGACTTGGCGTTCGCGTGACGAAATTGCCAATCGGCACCGAGCCTGCTTGTGTATTGATGCGCAACTCTTCGATATCATCGAGCGTGCGCTTTTCTTCCGGAAAGCGCAAAATGAGATCAACCGATTTGTCGGTGTCATTCGGGCGATATTCCGAAATTTTCACGCCATTGGTAACAAGCTGCAAGGCCGCACCGACGCTCGTCGCACTCGCGCCGTATTTTGCGGCTTCGGCCTTATCGACATTGATCGTCCAATCAATGCCGGGAAGCGCGAGACCATTATCGAGATCGCGCACATCAGGAACCGACTCGAGCGCTGCTGCAACTTTTTTCGCTGCCGGAATTAGATAGACCGGATCAATTGCAGAGAGCTGTACTTGAATGGCTTTACCTGTTGGTGGGCCGCCTTTCGGTGCTGTTACTTCGATCGATACGCCCGCAATATCGGCCGTATTGGTGCGAATTTCTTCCATGATCACATGGGCAGGACGACGATGCTGCCAATCGACAAATTCGAACTGAATTGAACCGATCGTATCTTCGCTAACTTCGCTTGATCCTTTTTGACCTTCGCCCGAACGCGCATAGACGGTTTTCAATTCCTTCATCGGCAAGACACGTTCTTCAACGCGCCGGACCATGGCGTCTTTTTCGGTGATCGAAAGATTGCCTCGCGCATGGATCTGCACAATGCCGTAATCAGGTTCTACATTCGGGAAGAATTCGACACCCTTACCAAACACGCCATAGGCTTTGATCACAGTGACCAGAAGAAAGAGTGCTGACGCCAGTGTGAGGCCGGGATGGCCAACACAAAAGCGAACAACGCGCATATAGAGGCCTTTTTCCTTCGCGCGATCATCATGCGGATGTTTCGCCGCTTTGCCGAGCAATGCGCCCAGCGTGGGCGTAAAAAAGAGCGCAACCACCAGCGAGGCAGAGAGCGTCGCAATCAAAGTAAGCGGCATATATTTCATGAACTGGCCGACAATGCCGGGCCAGAACAAGAGGGGCGAGAACGCCGCCACACGCGTGAGCGTTGCTGCAATCACCGGACCGGCCATCCGCTTCGCCGCCATTGAGAAGGCGAGCTTTGGATCCATGCCTTCCGCAAGACGACGCTCGGCAAATTCAGAGACGATGATCGCGTCATCCACCAACATACCGACTGCAAGGATGAGCGAAAAGAGAACGACGATATTGACGGTGAGCCCCGCCATTTGCAGCGCAAGAATACCGGCAAGGAACGAGCCCGGAATCGCGATACCGATAAACAGCGACGGACGACCACCAAGAACAAACATCATGATCACGAGCACAAGCAGAACCGCGGTAACAACGCTGTTTTGCAACTCATGCAACATGTCGCGAATGGTTTTTGATTTATCTTGGCTGAAAGTCACCGAAACGGTCGCTGGCCAAGATTTTTGCAATTCACCGACAACATATTTTACAAGATCGACCGTTTCGATCAGATTTGAACCGGTGCGCTTTGACACTTCAATGGCAATGGCTGGCTTGCCATTCACACGCGTAATTGATGTGGCGTCCTTAAAGGTTGGTCGCACTTCTGCAACATCGCCGAGCATCACGCTGGCGCCCGCCGAAGCTGTGACAGGCAATTTTAGAATATCTTCCGGACGCTCAATCAGTGCAGGAACTTTGACGGCAAAGCGACCGGTTCCGCCTTCCAACGCGCCTGCCGCAACAAGACTATTGGACTGCGCGACACCACCGATGAGACCATCAAGGCTGATGCCATAGCTCTTCATAAGCATCGGCTCGGCAATAATTTCGACAACTTCGTCGCGTGCGCCTTTCAAGTCTGCAGACAAAACACCTGGAATGGATTCGATGGCATTTTTGGCACCACGCGCGATGCGCAACAATGTGCGCTCGGGCACATCACCCGTCAGCGCGACAACCAAAACAGGAAAGAGCGAGAGATTGACTTCGCGCACCGCAGGTTGGTCCGCATCTTTTGGTAAATCGCGTTTTGCATCGTCAACTTTGGCACGGACATCGGCGACCGCTTTGGTTGAATCAAAACCCGCCTCGAATTCGAGCAAGACAAATCCGCCGCCTTCAAAAGCGGTCGAACGCATTTCTTTTACATTCGCAACCGATTTGAGTTGCGTTTCCATGGGACGCAACAAGAGCCGCTCGGCATCCTCGGGGCTGATGCCGCGTTGTGATAATTGCACATAAACGATCGGAACCTTAACATCGGGCTCCGCTTCTTTAGGGATGGTTGTGTAAGCGATAAAGCCTGCGAGCAGCAAAAATGCCAAAAAAGCAAGCGTTAATCGTGCGTGAGAAATAGCAAAATCAATTGGATTTTTCATGATCGGATTGCCCTGACGCTTTCTCTCAACCTTGCTTCATCGGAACAGGCTCGACGACCTGTCCCTCTTTCACAAAATCCTGCCCCTGAACGATGATTTTAGCTCCAGACGCGATGCCTGAGACGTAGAGAAAATCGGTTTGATCTTCGACCAACGCCACTGGAACAAAAGCAACCTTGTTGCCTTCTTCGACCACACGCACGCCGAGTTTACCTTCTGCCGAGAAAGTGAGCGCAGAGCGCGCAACCTTTGTGGCATCAACAGGCGCAAGATAGAGCGTGACTTCGGCGGTTACACCATCCGCAATTTTGCGATCTGGATTGGCGAGGCTGACATCGATCCGATAGGTGCGGGTTTGCGGGCTTGCGCGGTTGGAGATGAAACGGACTGTGCCTGCAACATCGTCACCACCGATCAAGCGTACATCGGCACGCTCTCCCACTTTCACACCCGAAAGGCGGCGCTCAGAAATTTCAACAACGGCCAACATCGGATCAAGCGACATCACTTCGGCAACGGGCGCGCCGGGCTGCAGGCTTTGCCCCAAGGTTGCCGGCACTTCATTGATGATGCCCGAAACCGGTGCCAGCACGGTGCCGCGATCGCGTTCAGCTTGCGCGGATGCGAGTTGTGCCTGTGCACTTTTCAGATCGGCCTCAAATTGGGAAAGGCCGAGCTTGGCCAGATTACCACTTTCGACCAGAACGCGCTTGGCTTCATATTCTTTTTGGCGCTGTTCAACGCGCGCTTGTGCCTGCTGCACATTTGATTCGCGCGCTTCATCGGACAATACGGCGATGACATCGCCCTGTTTGACAACCGAGCCGCGACGGACAGAAAGCTCCGTCACGACACCACTCGCCCGCGCAATGGCCATGGTGCGAACATCAGCTTCGGTACGACCGGACAAAGTGAGCTTGCGAGAGCGCGGCTCAACCACGGCCGGCAAGACGGAAACCTGGAAGGGTTTGGATTCAGGCGCCGCGGCAACCGCAACGGGTGGAGCCTCTTTTTTCGTAAAGACGCCGGAGGCGATCCAGCCGACGGCGGCAATGACGAGAAGAACGGCGGTGATACGGCTCCAAAGCATGGTCAGATTCCTGTCGATGATACAGCAGAGGCACAAGGCGGAAGGGATATGGTGCCGCACAGAACGGCACCCACAAGGCAAAGAAGGTTTTCGACCTCGCGGTCGCTCTCAAAATCTCGATCAAGCGCCCGGCGGCGGATCAACCCGTCGGACAAGGTTAAAATCAGGCGGGCGATCGCATCCAGATCGGCATCAGCCGGTATTTCCCCCGCCCGCTGCGCATTTCTACATACGGCGACAATGCCGCGACGGACCTCTGCCTGTACGGCGCCCATCAAAGCGGCAATCGTAGGGTTACGGGCCGCCTCGCTCCAAATTTCGAGCGTCAGGATCGATTTTTCTCTTGGTTGCTCGACAAAATGCTTGCGGCCGAGGGTCTTGAACCCCGCCATCAAATCGCGTGACCCCTCGAGCGCCGCAAAATCCGCCGCGATCTCGGCCCGATCGCGCTCAATCAATGCCACGATAATCGCGTCCTTGGAGGGGAAATAGCGGTATAAATTGCCTGGAACCATGCCGGCCTCACCCGCTACATCCTGCATTGTGGTGCGATGAAAACCGGCGCGCGCAAAGCATTGTTCAGCCGCATCAAGAATTTGCGGACGGCGATCAAGCGAACGATGGGTTGCGGCGAGCGACATGGGAAACAGGATTTAGTGAATGAACGTTCATTCGTCAAACAACCTGCGGTTGAACGTCTTACGTGTTTTCCGCGGTATTCCCCGACCCTGAACAGCGTTAGCGTCACAGACGTCGCGGCCCGGAGACAATGTGATGCGCTGGTCAGTTAATCTCGGATCGATTGCGGGAACGGCTTTGCGCGTGCATGTGACCTTTATTCTCTTTCTCGCCTTTATTGGCATTGCGGTTTATCGTACCAATGGGCCCGCCGCCGCCTGGGATTCCCTTGCCTTCATCGTGCTGATTTTTGTTTGCGTTGTGTTGCATGAATTTGGCCATGTGCTGATGGCCCGCCGATTTGGCGCGCGCACCCGCGATGTAACGCTGTTTCCGATTGGTGGTGTCGCGAATATGGAGCGCGTGCCTGAAAAGCCCGCGCAAGAATTGCTCGTAGCCCTTGCGGGTCCCGCTGTTAATTTGATCATCGCAATCGGAATAATGTTGGCGCTTGGCGCAACGCTGACGGGCGAGGATTTTTCGCGGATTGATGATGCCGGTACAAGCCTCGCTTTGCGCCTCGCCGCGGCTAATCTTGTGCTGATGAGCTTCAATCTCCTGCCTGCTTTTCCCATGGATGGCGGACGTGTGTTGCGCGCTCTGCTCGCCATGAAATTAGGGCGGGCGCGGGCAACAAAAATTGCCGCAGGCATTGGGCAAGTGCTTGCCTTCGGCCTTGGCTTTATGGGTCTTTTTGGCAATCCCTTTCTGCTTTTTATCGCCGCCTTTGTGTTTATAGCGGCCGGCGCGGAAGCCGACGCGGCGGCACTGCATGATACCGCGCGCGACCTCACCGTGGGCGAGGCCATGATCACGGAATTTTCGGCGCTGCTACCGTCAGATACGATTGGACTAAGCGTCGAACGATTGATCCGTTCAAGCGATGATGTGTTTCCCGTGATTGACGAAACTGGACGCGCTTTCGGATTTGTCACACGCATGGATATTCTCACCGCATTGACCGACAATGCCGATGCGACGCCGATTTCTGCGATTATGAAACCGATTGAAAAAGCGCTCGAAGACCATGAACCGCTTGAAACCGCTTTGCGTGTGTTTGAAAGCGGAACCGCGCCGGCATTGATCGTTACAAAGCCTGATCGACGTGCGGCCGGAATTGTAACACGCGCCTCCATCGCACAAGTGATGCTCGTGCGGACCGCACGCCCCGGATGGCGCGTGCATCGCGGTGGCCTGATTGCCGCAAGCCTCCCGGGCTTGCGACACGCGTCAGAATAAACCGAAGCTCATATAGGCTTATCCGCGACCTACCAAAGGCATTTTCGTGGCCATCACGGTTAAGGTGAGAACATTCGCGTCAAGCGGCAAGCTCGCCATATACACAACGGAACTCGCGACATGCTCAACACTCATTGTGGGCTCAGCGCGAATTTGCAAATCGGCCTGCAAGACACCGGAATTCATTTTTGATGTCATGTCGGTGGCGGCATTACCAATATCAATCTGCCCGCATGCGATATCATATTTGCGGCCATCAAGCGCGGTGGATTTTGTGAGACCCGTGATGGCGTGCTTCGTGGCCGTATAGGGCGCAGAATTCGGACGCGGTGTTTGTGACGAAATCGAGCCATTATTGATGATACGCCCGCCGCGCGGATTTTGATCTTTCATAATCCGAAACGCTTCTTGCGTGCACAAAAATGCCGAAGTGAGATTGGCATTGAGCACCGTCTGCCATTGCTCAAAACTGAGGTCTTCCAGATTGATCGGCGGTGCATTGCTGCCGGCATTATTAAACAGCACATCAAGCCGACCAAAGCGCTCCTTTGTTTTGGCAAAGAGATGCGCAACCGCTTTCGGATCACCAAGATCAGTTGAAACAGCGAGTGTAGGCACCGCATAAGCCGCGCCGAGCTTGACCGTTTCATCAAGCGCGTCTTGTCTGCGACCCGCAAGCACGAGGCTGTAGCCTTCCTTCATCAAGGCAAGCGTAACCGAGCGCCCGATGCCGGAACCGGCGCCCGTGACCATCGCAATTTTACCCTGTGCACTCATTTTTAAGTCCGTTCTTCTTTGTAAAAAATTGCGATCATGCTGCAAGACGCGCAAAGGCGCGACCGAAGCGGTCGAAAATATCGTCGATCTGCTTTTCCGTGATGATCAAAGGCGGACAGAACGCGATGATGTCACCAATCGCACGAATGATAAGACCTTCTTCATGGCACAATTCGGAGAGTTTCATACCGGTTGCGCCGGGCTTATCAAATCCGGCTTTGGTTCTCTTGTCGGCAACAAGCTCCATCGCACCAATCATGCCAACACCGCGCGTTTCGCCGACAAGCGGATGATCCTTGAACGCATGAAGACGCTCAAGAAAACGCGGGCTCAATTGCGGCACGCGCTGCATCAAGCCGCGCTCTTCGATAATGTCGAGATTTTCCATCGCCACCGCCATCGCCAGCGGATGTCCGGATGTGGTGAAGCCATGACCGAATGTGCCGATTTTGGCGGTGTTGTCCGCAATCACATTATAGATTTCATTGGTGAACACGATTGCCGCAAGCGGCACATAAGAGGATGTGATTTGCTTCGAGCAAATCATGATGTCGGGCTCGATACCGTAAGTGGTGCACCCCCATGGTGTTCCCGTGCGGCCAAAGCCATTGATGACTTCATCGGCCACAACAAGCACATCATATTTGCGGCAGACTTCTTGGATTTTGGGCCAATAGGTCCGGGGTGGGACAAACACGCCACCCGCCCCCATCACCGGCTCACCAATGAAAGCCGCTACGGTTTCGGGGCCTTCAGCAAGGATTTTATCTTCAAGCTCCTTGGCAAGGCGTGTTGCAAACTCTTCCTCGCTCTCGCCTTCATGCGCGTTGCGCCAGTGATGCGCGCAGCTGACATGTTTGAATTGCGGGAACGGCACATCGAAATCACGATGATTGTTGGGCAAACCTGTCAGACTTGCGGATACCAGCGTGATGCCGTGATAAGCCTTCATGCGCGAGATGAATTTTTTCTTTTCAGGACGGCCAAGCGCATTGTTGTAATACCAAACCATTTTGACAACGGTGTCATTGGCCTCTGAACCGGAATTGGTGAATTGCGCTTTGCCCATTTTGCCGGGAGCCATTTTCACCATGCGTTCGGCGAGCGCGATCGCTTGCGGATGCGATTTATGCGAGAAGGAATGATAGTAAGGTAGCTCGCTCATTTGCTTAGCGGCCGCTTTGACCAGACGATCTTCGCCGAAGCCGACCGCAACGCTCCACAGACCGGCCATCGCTTCGATATATTCCTTGCCCGCATCATCATAAACATGCACGCCCTTGCCATGAGTAATGATCATGGGGCCAACTTGCTCATGCCGGCGGGCATTGGTGACGGGATGGAAATAGTATTCGATATCGCGCGCGGCGAGGGAATTTGGATTGGCGGTCATCGGGGGGCTCCGGTCACTCGGTGAGAAAAAGAGGATAGCCTGTCGGGACGATAAAGCAAAAGCCCGACAGAGTGGTTCGGGTCAAGCCGCTGTGCCGATCCGACGCAGGAGCCGCATCGCCCCGCCCGCCATCAGCCCCCAAAATGCGCCGCCAATGCCAAACAAAGTGAGGCCCGACGCGGCAACGAGGAAGGTCACAACAGCAGCCTCGCGGTCATGAGGATCATGCACGGCCGCCATCAAAGCCGAGCCAAAGGCTCCCATCAGGGCAAGACCGGCCACCGCCTCGATCAAAACGGGCGGCGAGACGGTGATCAGCACGGTCGCGCCACCGGCCAAAAGGCCGAACAAAACATAAAGTGTTCCCGCCGTGACCCCTGCAATGTAGCGCTTGGCGGGATCGGGATGGCAATCAGGCCCGGCGCAGATCGCGGCCGTAATCGCTGCGAGATTAACCGCATGCCCGCCAAAAGGGGCGGAGAGAATCGAAAACAGGCCCGTTATCGTGAAAAGAGGCCCCGGTTCGGGCTTATAATGATGAATGCCCAGCACCGCGATTCCGGGAATATTCTGCGAGGCCATGGTGACGATGAACAAGGGCAACGCAATGCTGATCAGCGCCGCGAGTGAAAAGACGGGCGTGATGATGAGCGGCTGCGGCACCAAAGCGGCGAGCGGCACCGCGGAACTCGAGCCTGTGAACACAAGGATCGCGATCATAGTGATCACCGCGGCGGGTACCGCCAGCATCCGCTTAAACCGCGCGACCACCGCCCAGACACCCACAATAAGGAGACCCGCAAGCGGCATTTGTGCGACCGCCGATACTGGCGCGATACACAAATGAAGGAGAATACCCGCGAGCATCGCATTGGCGAGAGCGGAGGGGATGGCGGCCACCGCACGGCCGAGCGGTTTCCAAAGTCCGGCAACCACCAAAAGAGCCGACGAGACTAAAAACGCCCCCACCGCAGCGGCAAAGCCACCCGTAAGCGCGCCCGACGTCGCAAGCAAAGCGGCACCCGGTGTGGACCACGCAACGCTTACAGGCATGCGCGTTTTAAGACTCAAGACAATGCCCCCCAAACCCATGGCAACAGACAATGCCATAAGACCGGATGCGGCTTCCGCCTCGCTCGCGCCAACGGCTTTCAATCCGTGAACAACGACAGCGAAAGAACTCGCATAGCCGACAAAGGCCGCAAGCGTGCCTGCCGCAATGGCTGACAAAGGTGAGAATGAAAGAGCGCGCGCCATAAAATTGCAATTCGGATGATGATTCGGAGGACGGGACCTATAACAAGGCCGTCTCGCATATCCGACTTGCTTCTGTCGAGAGGGCGCATCGACCGCGACTTCAAGCCGAGCATATGCGCGTAAAGTCACACCAAACGAGATGTCTCACGATCAAAGCCGGCCCATTTCAATCATGTCGCAACTTTCACCAAATTCGCTCAAAGCGGTTTCGAGATAGTCAGCCAACAAAGGCGTGCCGAGAAGATAGGCCCCTGTCGGCCCTTTGCGTCGCGCCAAGGCTTCCGCAACCGCATTCGGCCATTCATCGGAACTGTAATCGCCCCGCCCAATCCACATGAGCGCAACAAGCGCGCATTGCTCATCCACATCAAGCGCTTCGATAAAAGAAAGAAGCTCCGTTTCGGTGGAACGAATGCCGCGTGTTGTCAAAATGCTTGCAAATCCGTCATCGCTTTCGTTTGACCCACTCATTGGATCGCCGCCTTCCTCAGCCACGGCAAGTTCACGCGCTTTGATGATCACAAAACAAACTTTTGCGGGATTGATCTCGGGCATGCCTTCATCCAACCCATCGGTAAAGCCCTCCGTCAGAGCGGTCTCTTCGCCTTCGATCATGATCGTCTTTCCTCGATCAGCCATGAGGGCACTCCTTCCCCATTAACATGCTGTCCCAAAGAGAACACGTGGAAGAGGTACGAAGTTCCCACCTCTATCGCGACTGATCTCGATCAACGCAGAGGTCGTTCACATCAGCCATGCTTGTGGTCTCGTAACATCAGGAGATAACGCCATGCGTTTCGTGGTTCCGCTGCGCCGTACGGCTTTTGCCGCACTGTTTTTGCTTCCGGCTTTTACGCTTCACGCCTCCGCTGCTGAGGGCCCTGGGTGGGGACCGGGTCACGCGATGATGTGGGGTGGCCCTACGCGAAACTGGTTTGGATGGGGCTCATCCGAACATTTTTGTGGCGCAGAAGGTGAGCGCAATATCGAACGGTTCTCGGCTTTGATTGAACGCCAAGTCAAAATCACAGAAGCTCAAAAGCCGGCGCTTGAAACGCTCAAAGGCACTTTTCAATCGGCAATGACACAACTCGATTCACTTTGCGAAAAGCCTCATGCCGGCCGCTGGAGTCCGATGGAACGGCTTTCGGTGGCCGAGGCCCATCTCAATGCCATGTTGAGCGCCATTAAATCAATTCGCGGGCCACTCGAAGCGCTTTATGCAGAACTCGACGATACACAAAAGAAAGCATTTGATGAGCTTCGCCCGGATTGGCGGATGCGTATTCCTTGGGGGAAATGAATGTGGCTTCTCATGAACCCCATAACCATTCAGATGGCACAATCATTGATCGCATCTTGCATGCCGCCGTCGGTCGTCTGACCGGCGGCGTTTCGCCGATTGGCTTGTCACTTGCATATCTTGACTGGGCAAGCCATTTACTGGCGTCGCCCGGTCGCATGACTGAATTGATGCGATGTGCAACAATAGAAGCATTGCGCGGAATTGATCTTACGATCGCTGAGACCCGTGCGCACGAGCATATTACAGCAGCAGTACCAGGTGATCGACGCTTTGCGAGTGAGGCTTGGCAAAAATTTCCCTATTCCGCCTATGTACGTAGTTTCGCAGCAGTGCAACGGTTTTGGGACGAGGCCGTAAAAGTGCATGGGGTAAGCCAACGTCACCAAGCTTTGCTGGCCTTTCTCGCCCGTCAAACGCTCGATATGGTAGCACCCAGCAATCATATAGTGACCAACCCCGACATTTTGGCACGCAGCATTGAAAGCAACGGATCAAATTTGTTGAATGGGTGGTTTAACGCTCTTGATGATCTTAGCGCAGTCGCGCTGGGTCAAAAGCCGCCACAGGACGGGCGATTACAAGTTGGTATTGACGTTGCAACCACCGAAGGCGTTGTAATTGCGCGCACGCGCCTTGCAGAAATCATCCAGTATAAACCCAAAACCGAAACCGTACACACGATACCGATTGTGATTATTCCTGCTTGGATTATGAAATATTATATTCTTGACTTGTCTCCCACCAATTCGCTTGTTCGCCATTTGGTTGATGCTGGCTTTACGGTATTCATGGTGTCATGGAAGAATCCAGACGCGGAGGATCGTCATGTCAGCTTCGACGATTACCGGATCGACGGTGTTATGGCCGCGATCAACGCCGCTCTCGCCGTTACGGGTTCTGAAAAAGTACACCTGACAGGCTATTGCCTTGGCGGCACGCTTGCGGCAATCGCCGCCGCCGCCATGGCGCGCGACCATGATCATCGATTGAAAACGGTGAGTCTTTTCGCATCCCAAACCGATTTTCATGAAGCGGGAGAATTGCGTTTATTTATCAGTGATAGCCAACTTGCAATGATCGAAGATATGATGTGGATGCGCGGCTATCTGCAAGCCGACGAGATGGCCGGAACCTTTCACATACTCCGTTCGAACGATCTGATCTGGTCGCGTATGATCTCCAATTATGCCATGGGTGAACGCGACCGCCCGGCGGATCTCATGCAATGGTCAGACGATGCCACACGCATGCCCTACCGCATGCACGCCGATTATCTCAGAATGCTCTATCTGGAAAATCGCTTATCGGAAGGGCGAATGATGGTTGGCGACCGTCCGGTTGCTTTACGCGATATCACGGTACCAATTTTTCTCGTAGGCACGGAGTGGGATCACGTTGCGCCTTGGCAATCTGTCTATAAACTGCATCTTGCTGCCGATTGTGACGTGACCTTTGTGCTCACCAATGGCGGCCATAATGCGGGCATTGTGAGTGAGCCCGGTCATCCGGGGCGCCATTATCGCATTGATACGCAGCATCAAGGCGATGCCTATATGGATGCGCAAAATTGGTTTGAGAGTCACCAACCCGTTGAGGGATCCTGGTGGCCGGCTTGGATCGAATGGCTGGACAAACAATCATCCGCACGCGTTCCGCCGCCCAATCTTGGAAATGAAGCGAAAGGATTTTTACCGATCAGCAATGCCCCCGGAACCTATATCTATGGTTGAAGCGGTTGATGGTGATCAATGACAGTAAACGCATTAACGCTCTACTGATTGGGCCTCTTTATAGTAAAACGCGAACCGCAGGGAGTATGTGCCATGGCCGACAGCGATCTCCGCCAACTCGTCATTGATGAGCTTGATTTTGAACCGTCACTTGATTCCGCAAATATCGGAGTGGCTGCGAAAGATGGAATTGTTACGCTAACCGGATTTGTGACCAGCTATGCCGAAAAAATGGCTGCAGAGCGTGCCGCGCGACGCGTAAAAGGTGTCCATGGCATAGCCCAAGAAATTGAAATTCGCTATGCGACGGACAAGAAAATCAATGATGACGAAATTGCCCGGCGTTGTGTGAATATTATAACATGGGACACAACATTACCGGACGGAAAAGTCACAGTAAAAGTTGAGCGCGGTTGGGTGACACTTTCCGGTGAAGTGCCATGGCATTTCCAGCGCGTGGCCGCTGATTCGGGCGTGCGTAAAGTTTCAGGCGTTACGGGCATCACCAATCTCATCACCATCAAGACGCGCGTGCAACAGACCGATGTCAAAAAGAAAATTGAGGATGCGCTGAAACGCTCGGCAGAGGTGGAAGCCAATGCAATCCGCGTAACGGTGACGGATTCAGGGGTCCGGCTTGAGGGCAAGGTGAATGATTGGCGCGAGCGCGAGATCGTCGAAAAAGCCGCTTGGAGCGTACCGGGCGTGATGGCGGTTGACGATCGCCTGACCGTCTGACGATGGACGAAGCGCCTTGTAAATTGACAAGGGGTGCGGGCGGCCCTTAACGTTGCCCGCATCATGTCTCATTCTGCTTCCCTTCATACACTTCATGCCCCGCCCAAGACAAGCGCGCGCAACACGCCGAGACCGTTTGATGCGGATTGGATCGACGGTATTCGCGTTAATCTTTCCGCCGTTGAGCGGCGTACCGCAAGCCTGCCCGCGCGGCGCAGTGTCAAAAAAGATGCGCAAGCCGCATGGCTCTTGAAGGCCATCACCTGCATTGATCTCACCACATTAAATGGCGACGACACCGCAGGCCGCGTGAAACGGCTTTGTGCAAAAGCCATGCACCCCGTGCGCACGGACCTACTTGATGCGATTGGCATGGCGGACCATCCCATCACAACAGGCGCGATCTGCGTTTATCATCGCTTTGTGGCGACTGCGGTTGAGGCGTTGCAAGGTTCGGGCATTCCTGTGGCCGCCGTTTCAACCGGATTTCCGGCAGGGCTTGTGCCGCATGATGTAAAATTGCGCGAAATCGAAGCCTCCGTCAAAGATGGCGCGCAAGAGATCGATATCGTTGTGACACGCGAACATGTTCTCACCGGCAATTGGAAAGCGCTCTATGACGAGATGCGTGATTTCCGCGAAGCCTGCGGTGAAGCGCATGTGAAAGCCATTTTGGCAACCGGCGACATCAAGACACTCAAGAACATCGCCAAAGCCTCAATGGTATGCATGATGGCGGGGGCG
>CANGPA010000052.1 GCA_947455645.1 Hyphomicrobiales bacterium
ATCGTATTCCGTAATCCGAAACCAGATGCTGTGGATCGAATTCTGGTTTTCGTTGTGTTTGAACCAACTGGGGACCGCGCTCACATTATTGATTCAGCTTGCGAACAGGCTGAGAAACATTTGAGCATTGTTTTGATGCCGCGCAGCATTCGCAGCATTGATGTAATCCCACGAACAAAGGATGGCGCACCCGATAGAGCTCTCTGCCAAGCGCTCGTTCGGGAACGCGCGAGTCTGGTGCCGGATTCAAAACCATGACTGCAAAAAACGAATTCAACATCGCAATGTGCTTTGCGCGCGCAGCGCGATCCCATCCTGAACTCGAAGCGGTTGTCGCCGCGGATTTGTCGCTAAGTTATGCGAAGCTCTGGCGTATTAGCTGCGGCTTCGCGGTCAAGATGCAGGCACTCTCAATCGACCGCTCCGCCACGGTGGCTGTCCATACCACCGATATGGTAGTTGCGATCGCGACGATGTTTGCAGCATCGCTTCTGGGCGCACGATATGTCACGCTTGAGCAGAACCTTTATACCGATGGTATAATTTCCCCCACACATTGCCTTCGCTCTCCAGAAGTTGAACCACTCGGCGGGATCGACTATCTCACGATCGATGCCTCATGGTCTCTGGCGGCACCGCTGGACATCGTTGCGAGCGAGCATCACTTTCCCGGCAATGAAAATGAGTCTGATCCTTGGTGGGTCTTGCACACTTCCGGTACGACCGGTCGCCCCAAATACCTCATCATCAGTCAGAAGGCTGTGTATGATCGCTCAATGGCCGTGCGAGGTGAATTCACTCCGATGGTCACGCGCTTTTGTCCCCTCTTCCCTTGTTTTACACGCCCCTTTTTTGTACGCGCGACAGCTGCGCTTCTGAATAGCTGCACGATCATCGACAGTGTCGACATATCATTTATTCAGGCACAGCGGGTTAATCTCATATGCGGCTCTCCGCGCGCGACTGTCGAATGGCTCGGTAACCGCACCATATCGCCACGAATCCCACTCCTTCAAGTAAGCGGGCAGAAACTTTCAGAGGCGTCGGCAATAAAATTACTCGACAGCTTTGAAACGGTTGAGGATGTCTATGGATCAAGCGAAACGAACAAATCCTTTGTGAATGAGAAACAGCTTCAAGGAGACAATCTCGTTACATTTGGCCGACCACAGGATAGCGAAGTTGAGATTATCGACGAGAATGGTAAGCGCTGCGCAATGGGGCAAAAGGGCACAGTCAGGATCCGAAATGGTTATATGGCAAACGCCTATATCGCCGAGCCGGCCGCCAGCGCACAAGCCTTCCGTGACGGCTGGTTCTATCCGGGCGATATCGGCCATTGGGGTCCTCAAGGCGAGCTTCTGATTACAGCGCGCATCGACGACGTCATCAATCTTGGTGGCGTTAAAATTGACCCGTTTGAGGTCGAGGCCATCTTGATGTCAACGCATGGCGTGAACGCTGCCGTCGTTTTTGCCGATCCGATTGAAATGTCTCCACCGCGACTCGTTGCTATGCTGATGCTTTCAACAAATGTATCGCCTGATGTTTGCGTGGCTGAAGCCCATTCCCGATGCCACTCAAAGCTCGGTGAAGCGATGACACCGCATATGATTTATGTCGTCCCTCACATTCCATTGAACGCGGACGGTAATCCCAACCGGAGCGAATGCCGAAATATGGCCCAAACATATGACCGCACACCCAACCGCACCTTGCCTCAGGGGATTTGAAATATCTGCCATGAAAACGATTTCAGAAAGCTTTACCGAGCAGGCTGTTGCGAATCCAGAACGGGTTGCCATCATGTATCCTGACGGAGCATTGACCTTTGGCCAATTGAACCGTCTGTTCATTTCATTCGCACGGCGGATGAGCGCCGAGGGTGTAACATCCGCATCGAAGATCATGCTGGACACTTCAGACTTGCAGGTGGTGCTCGCCACATTGCTGGGGGCCGCGCATCTTGGTGCCGGTTTTGTGCAATGGAACGATGGGATACCAACACCCGACGATCTAACGATCACGCATCGATTCCACTCGACGCCCACATCGACCGCGTCAACTGACAACAGTATTTTGATTGATCTCGGGTGGTCGCCGGCGCAAAATCCCGGCGATCTTCCCACGCATGATCGCACGGATACGGATCGCTTGTGGCTTTACCTTTACACATCGGGAACGACCGGCATTCCAAAATTCGTTGGGTTGAGTCAAAGAATGGTTATTGACCGTTCGATAGCCGTGTCGGACGAATTTGTCGGCGGCAAAACCCGCTTCGCTTCGACAATGCCCATCTTGAGCCGCACCTATCTCATTCGCGCTCTTGCCGCTCTAGTCAATGGCGCAACGATCGTCGCGGGCACTGATATTGATTTCTGGATTCGCGCTGGTGCGACAATGGTTAGCGGCTCGCCCGCGCAAATGCGTCCATTCCTTGGTGAGAGAGTTTTAAATCCGCGCCTTCCTCTTGTGGAAGTCATGGGCTCGCGCCTGTCTTTGACCGATGCGAGAGACTTGCTGCGTAGTTTCGAAACCGTTCAAGATGTGTTCGGGGCCGCAGAGGCAAACAAGCTATTCACGAATGTAAGCACGCTCGACGAAAATGGAACCATGCAGACGAAAGGTCAATTGCGCGATAGCGAAATTGAAATCGTTGATATCAACGGAGCCAAGGTGCCCACCGGTGAGGATGGCCTCCTCCGCGTACGCAATTCTTATATGGTAAATGGCTATCTCAATGACCCCGATACTGAGCAATCGGCGTTCAGGGACGGCTGGTTCTATTCGGGTGATGTGGCCGCATGGGGTGCCAATGGCGTATTGCAGATACGCAATCGTGCCGATCATGTCGTCAACATCGGTGGCGCGAAAATCAATGCTTTCGCGGTCGATAGTATTTTTCGCTCAGTTGACGGCATACGCGATGCCGTTTGCTTTAAAAATCCAAAGGGCAACAGCGTGGATGAGCTCTTCGCTTTTGTTGTCTTTGACGACGGCTGTAACCGTTTTCAGGCCATTGAGTCCGCGCGCTTCCATTGCCGTGATAAATTGGGCGAGTCGATGGTGCCACGGATCGTGAAAGGCGTTGCGGGCATACCCAGACGCCCAGATGGTAGCCCCGACCGTCAAGCCTGTGCCGCATTGATCTTATCGATCAACGCGGAAATGCAACAATCATCACAATCCTTACATCAAGGAGGATAATTTTTTTGTATTGTTACCAATGAATCCAGGGCGCTATTCATTAGCCAGAATAGTTTGAACCGCATCGAACATGCGGATAGATCATTATCAAATCTTAACGGTCACGGTTTTGCTATGCGAATAATGGTGAATGGCTTCAATACCTTTTTCACGTCCGTATCCGCTATGTTTATAACCGCCAAAGGGCGTTTGGACGGACATTGTATTCCAGATATTGATGAAGATCTGGCCCGCTTCGATTTCATCTGCGACCCGCATCGCCCGCGAGATATCGCGCGTCCAGACTGACCCAATGAGGCCGTAGGGCGAGTCATTGGTGATCTCAATCGCTTCAGCCTCCGTGTCAAATGGAATGGCAACGAGCACAGGGCCAAAAATTTCCTCCTGCGCGATCCGCATGGAGTTGTCGACATCCTTGTAAATTGTTGGCTTGATGTAGAAGCCATTTTCTTGATCTTTAACCTTCGCGATCTCGCCGCCGGTCAAAACATGTGCACCATCCGCTTCAGCAATCTTGAAATAAGATTGCACGCGTTCGAACTGTGCGGATGTGATGATCGGGCCAAGATTCTGTCCGGGTACAACCGACTCAGCTGCCTTCGCTACTTTTTCAAGGAATGTCTGATAGACTGAACGTTGCACCAATAAACGCGTTCCAGCGGAACAAACTTGTCCGGCATTCAGCGTGAAGCCCTTCACAGCTTCCGTTGCAGCAAAATCAAGATCGGCATCTTCAAAGACAATATTGGCCGATTTGCCTCCGAGTTCCAAAGTGAGCGGAATAATTCGATCTGCAGCAATATGGCCGATGGCACGTCCAACCGCAACAGAACCCGTAAACGCAATTTTGCGAATGTCATGATGGCGCACGATGGCTTCACCAACGACGGGACCGGTTCCAAGGACAACATTGATGACGCCATTCGGAAATCCGACGTCACGCGCAAGGCGTGCAAGCTCAACGGTTGTTTGGGACGTGATTTCAGATGGCTTGGCGACAACAACATTGCCCGCGACAAGCGCCGGTGCGATGGCACGCGCGGCCTGATTGAGCGGCAGATTCCAAGGCGTAATCACACCCACGACACCGAAGGGTTCACGCTTTGTATAGACATGTTGCGCCGGTGCAACATCGAGCACCTCGCCTGTTGGAAGATAAACAAGCGATCCGTAGAATTCGAAATAATTTGCGCTGCCGTCAACTTCCGCTAGTGCGAGTGCAAGCGGCTTACCGGTTTCGGCGCGCTCGATTTCAGCCAAACGATCCTTATTTGCGCGAATGGCAGACGCCAAAGCCATCATGAGGCGGCCGCGTTCAACATTTGAGAAATGGCGCCAATTGCGTTTTGCCCGCTTAGCCGCAGCTACAGCAAGATCCACATCATTCGCTGTACCAGACGCAACCCGCACGGTGACTTGCCCGGTCATGGGATTAATGTTGTCGATATAGTGACCATTTGATGATGAAACCGTATGGCCATCGATGAAATGATCGACCAGCTGAAGAGCCGTATTTGGAACGTTAGTTGGTGAATGCGTCATGTCAGTTCATCTCGCAATATGGTCTCGTTTTTTTAGTCAATGTTGCTCAGACAGAAGTCTTTATTGACGCAACAGATCACAGCACTTCGCGGTATAGCCGCATCGCGTCCTCATGAGTGAGTTCACGCGGATTATTGGCAAGCAGTCTTGTGACTTTCATAACGCCACTCGCTAAGCCGGGAATGTGTTCGTCGCGCACGCCGAAATCAGCGAGGTGTTTGGGAATTTGAATATCGTCTGCGAGCTGCTTCATGAAAGCGATCGTGTCTTCTGCGGAAGCATGAGCTGCAAGACCCATAGCGACGCCGGCTTCGGCAAATTTCTTCGGATTGCCTGGTGTGTTGAAGGTTAGAACGGGGCCCATCATGATGCTATTGGCCACACCATGCGGGATGTGAAACTCGGCACCAATCGGATAAGCAAAAGCGTGAACGGCGGTGACACCGGCATTGGCAAAGGCCATGCCGGCGAGCATCGCGCCTTCAAGCATCGCGCTGCGGGCCTCGACATTTCTGCCATTGTCGAAAGCGGCGCGGAGATTATTAGCAATCAAAAACATCGCGCGCTTGGCGAGCGTGTCCGTAAGACTATTGGCATTTTTCGAAGTGAAGGCTTCGACCGCATGAAGCAGCGCATCCATGCCGCTCGCCGCTGTGACAGATTTCGGCACACCGAGCGTGAGTTCAGGATCGACAATCGCAACAGCTGGAAAGAGCTTCGAACTCACAATGCCTTTCTTCAGATGCTCTTGTTCATCAGAAAGAATGGCGATGTGGGTGACTTCGCTTCCCGTGCCCGCTGTGGTGGGGATCAAAATCAGCGGCACGCCTGCGTCTTTCACCAATTCAATGCCGAACATCTCGGCAATCGGTTGCTGAGCATGCGCAAGAATTGACGCGACTTTGGCTGTATCCATCGCCGAGCCGCCGCCAACACCGATAATCACCGAGGCCTTCGCTTCACGCAGCGCTTTCGCGCAGGCCAAAGCGGTGTCGATGCTGGGGTCCGGTTCGATGTCAGAGAACATGATGCAGTTTCGGCCAGAGGCTTTTACTGCTTGTTCTGCAATGCCGACTTTCAGAACACCGGGATCGGTAACGATCAGAACGGGGCCTTCAGGAAAGCGTTTCAGCTCATCGCCCAATTTCTGCAATGCACCGAGGCCAAAGTGAATACGCGGTGTTGTTTGATGAATGAATGACATCAGTCGTAATACGCGTTGGGTGCATGTTTGAAGGTACGCCAATGGTCAGGATCATGCCCGGTGACCACCAAGGCTCCCGTTTGATTGGCGATGGCCCGTAGTTTTTTCACCGAATTCGCCGCATCAGACGATGATGTGACAAGCCCTGGCAGAGCGCGGTTTTCCCAATGGTCCAATGTGTATGCCGCATCAATGCACAGCAGGATCGGGCCGGTACTTTGAAGATTAATCAGGAAAGATTGATGCCCCGGTGCATGGCCCGGCGTGAAAATCATCCGGATGGTTCCATCACCGAATAGATCAAAATCATCCGTTTTTTCACCGTCAAGAAAGTGCCATTTTAATTTTGGTCTATCAAAATCGGAGCGGATATACGCGCCCGCTGAAAACCAATCGGGATTGAACGCGTAGTCATATTCAGCACGCTGCACATAGTGAGTGGCATTCGGGAAACGGCCGATGGCTCCCGTATGGTCCAAATGCAAGTGCGATTGCAGCACATGCGTGATTTCATCAGCCCGCACGCCGATTGATTTCAACTGATCAACGCAATTTTCGTTACGGCCCATTTTGGGTGAATAGGCATCAATAACTTGCCCCCAATGGCGACGCGCGTCGATGGCAACCTCAGCCGCATTGCCCCCATCAATCACCACATTGCCTTTTGGGTGCCGGATAAAGAACCACGGCACCGGAATTTCATAATCTGCGCCATCGCCTTGATTCATCTTGATGTATTTGAGCTTTGTCCTGAGCGTGCCCGTCTGAAACATATAGAGTTGCACGGCATTGGCGGGGCTTCGAGTCGTGCGCGGCGATGCTGAGAGTGCTGAAGCCGGCCGAACTTCAATTCCAAATACACCCGACTTCAACGGCTCCTTTGGTTTGAAACCTGTGACGGGCTTAAACCCCGGTTCGTTTTTACCGAACTCAACAATCTTGATATCCGACACCGGCACGCTTGCCGGTGTTGCACTGCGCCTTGTCTCTGTCTGCGGTTTGAATCCTGGTGCATCATCGCCAAATTCGACGATCTTTACCTCACCAGCTTTTGGCAGGCTCGCGGATGGCGCGTTGTGCCGCAATGCCGGTTGAGGCTTGATCACAGTCTCGTCGTTGCCAAACTCGACAATTTTCACTTCGGACACAAGCGGACTCGCGGCAAGAGCCGCGCGCTTCGTTTCCTGATGGGGCTGATAGGCCGTCGGCGTGTTCGATGTTGAGCGAATCTTTGACGCTGACGGGTTCTCAAACCCCGGTTCATCTTTGTCGAATTCAATGATTTTCACGGGTTAACCTCCGGTCCTTTCGCGGATGATGCGAAGGGCTTCCTTCAGATAGACGCGGAACAAAGGATAGTTCTCGCTCATCGGAAAGTGTCCAATATCGGTCATCTCGATATAGACGCCATATTTGATCTGCCGTGCGGTGTCTTCAGTAGCGTCCGGCGGCGTCAAGTAATCATAGGTGCCTGTCATCATCACAACGGGGCATTTCTTTCCGTCGATATTCCGCAACTCTTCGCGCAGATCATGATCAACGGAATAGAAATAGAGATCACCTTTAAAGGCTTCCGACCCTTGCGTGTAATAGTGCCAGGTTAGCCAACGATCCATTTCCGGCGATTGCGGTGCCATCAAATCCCAAACACCCGAAGCACAAACCTGTGCGGCATTAGCATGGGGATGCCGCCACCAATCAAGGAAGAAACCCGGCGCATAATGTGCCGCTTCAACCGGAATGACAGCCTTGAATCGGTCTGGCCTGCGCAGTGCCAATTGCAGCGCGACATTGCCGCCGAAACTTGAACCCATGAAAATCGGGTCATCCAGTTCCAACGCATCACAAAGGGCTACGATGAAATTGACGTAATGTTCTTTGGTGAGCTTGTATTCTTCTGTCCACCATTCGTGGTTATGCGGGGGATCAGACTTGCCGTGGCGCGGCAAATCATAAGCAATCACATTATAGTGTTTGGTTATCTCTTCATCTTCCAAAAGACCGCGCCATTGATGATTGTGACAGCCTGCAGTGTGCTGACAAATCAAGGGCTGACCTTTGCCGTTGTGAAGATAGAAGACCTTGTACTCCATGCCATCGACTTCGATGGTCACATAGCGTCCGGTAACAGGTGAGTGGCGTGCCATTTTTATTATCCCTCTATATCAAACCGGAACGCCGCATTTGCGCAGCAGCTCAAATTGCAAAGTAAAATTTCTTAAGTTCTGCATCATGATCAGGTGATTACCCTCGATCTTCAAATCCTCGCGGAAGCTTGCAGCCCAGATGCCGTGGAACATGGGCCGGGGTACAGGCTGGCCAAATTCGCGCCAAGACGCAGCACTCGCACGCAATGCGAAGTCATAGGGATCTAAGGGCTGCGGATCGGTGTTAATGTGCTTCACCTTGCCGTCATGCATCTCGATGATGACTTTTCTGTCAGTCATGTCCCACAGATAAGTGCAGGTATAATATTTGCCCATGGAGGCAATTGCGGGATCGCTATCTGACAGACTTTTGAATTTATTCGCCCAGCTTTTGATGTCTTGCGCCATTGCGTCACTCCACTTTTGATTAGTATTTTAACTTTGATTTTGATTGCGAGGCATGAAGAAGCTTGGCGAGGTTCGCCGCAGAGAGTTTTTCAATCTCGGCAATGCCTGTCCAGAGCTTTTCAGCCTGAATTTTTCCAAGCAGCCCTTTGGCTTTATTACGCAGGCCCGCTTCGAGTTCGGACATTGGAACACGATCCGAGAGATCGTGGCGGATCGACTGGGACTGACCCGATTTAAGCTTGATCACGACGCTTTGTGTGGTGTCATTGTAACTCTCATCCGTCACAACCTGCACACGCTTTGCGAGATTAATGAGCTTCGTGTCCTTGACCAACGCGTCGGTGAATATTTTCTCCGACGATGTATCAACGCCGTAAGCCACCATCGCCGCAAGATGAACATAAGAGAATTTTACTTCCAGCCCCGTGCGAGGCTTTTTGATATCGCAAACTTTCAGCCACCGCGGATGTGTGGTGACCGTGATGCTCTCAACATCAGCGCCGGAAATCTGCGCTTTCTTCAAGGCTTCAATCAGCGCATGCGTACCATGGCAGCACGCGTGGAGCTTATACTGCACATCTTCGAAGATGAATTTACGCGGCGGCGGATCTTGCCATGGCGTGACATGATCAAAAATCTCGGCATGAGTTTCCACAAATCCTTGTGGTCCACCCACGCCATCATCAGCAGATGTGAAGCCCCGCTTTGCAAGAGCTGCGGCCTCAACACCATTAGAGGCCGCGATGCCGGCATTATACGGTTTGCCCATGGTGCCGAATTGCGACTTGAGGCCCGAGGCACGCGTCGCAACAAGGCTGAGTGCGGCACGCATCTGCTTTGCATTGAGTTGATAAAGCCGCCCGGCAGCGACCGTTGCACCAAATGCGCCAGCTGTTGCCGTTTGATGAAACCCTTTTTGATAATGTCCACGGCCCAACACCATGCCAATACGGCACGCTGCTTCCGCACCCAGCAAATAGGCGTCACGAATGGCCGAGGCTTTCGCCTTCACTTCTTCTCCTACGGCAAGTGCAGCGGGATAGATGCCGACAGATGTATGGCCGATATGAGCGAAATGCGTGTCATCATAATCAAGCGCGTGACTGATTGTGCCATTGACCAGCGCGGCGGCGCGCGAGGGAACTTTACTCTTGCTTCCAAAGACGGAGGCACTCTTACGGCCTGCATCTTCCAAAACATATTTGCGAATGATCTTACTCAAATCCTGCTGCGCGCCGGCGCGGCCACACATGATCCAATCGAACAGTGACAGCGTTGCGTAACGGCGTGCCGATGCCGGAATGGATTTGGCCGGCATTGCAGCAAGAGAAATGAGATGATCAATACTTGACATCAGTATGACTTCGGCAAGCCAAGCACGCGCTCGGCGATGAAACACAGGATCAAGTTCGTGGAGATCGGTGCGACCTGATAAAGCCGCGCCTCGCGGAATTTACGCTCGACATCATATTCTTCCGCAAAGCCAAACCCACCATGGGTTTGCAAACATGCTTCTGCGGCCTCCCATGAGGCATCAGCTGCCAACATTTTGGCGCTATTGGCTTCAACGCCGGGATCAGTTCCGGCATCGTAAAGCCCCGCCGCACGATAGACGATGGCCTCCGCCGCAATCATATGCGCGTAAGCCTTAGCAAGCGGGAATTGAACACCCTGATTCTTGCCGATTGGATTTCCGAAAATCACGCGTTCCTTCGCGTAGGCTGCGCCCTTTTCCAAGAACCACTTAGCGTCGCCAATACATTCAGCAGCAATCAAGATACGCTCTGCATTCATTCCGGACAGAATATATTTAAAGCCCTTCCCTTCTTCGCCAACGAGCGAGCTCGCGGGGATTCTTACATCGTCGAAAAACACTTCGGTGCTGTTGTGATTGATCATGGCGCGAATGGGCCGGATCGTCACGCCTTTGCCAATGAGTGATTTGAGATCGATCAGGAAGACAGAGAGGCCATCGGTTTTCTTCTCGACCTTGTCGCGCGGCGTTGTACGGGCCAAGAGCAACATAAGATCCGATTGCGCTGCGCGCGAGGTCCAAATTTTCTGTCCCTTGACGATGTAGTGATCACCATCACGCGTTGCCGTTGTTTTCAGAGCAAGCGTGTCTGTGCCGCTTGTCGGCTCGGTGACGCCAAAGGCCTGAAGGCGCAGCGAGCCGTCAGCGATCTTCGGCAGATACTTAGTCTTCTGTTCATCACTGCCATGTCGCAGCACCGTACCCATCGTATACATCTGTGCATGGCAGGCTGCTGCATTGCAGCCGTGGCGGTGAATTTCTTCGAGAATGACGGATGCCGCTGTGAGATTTAATCCAGAGCCGCCATAATTTTCCGGAATCATCGCGGCGAGATAGCCTTCTTTCATCAGGGCACTGACAAATTCTTCGGGATAGAGTTTGCCTGCATCGCAGTTACGCCAATACTCGCCGGGGAACGCGGCACAAACCTTGGCCACGCCATCGCGGATCTCGGCATAATCTGGATTGATGTCAGTAAAGTTCATATCGCCTCTTTTCTTGCGTGAGTCTGCTGATGGGCGTCCTCGCGGGTTTCGGCGAGTGCCTGTTCAATGGCTGCCATGTGGGGCTTAATGCGTTCCACCAGATGCCGCGCTGCATCAGTGGGTTCAGCGCTGCGACCAGAGCGACGGAACAGCTGGATATCAAGCTCCTGTTCCAAGAGCTTGATTTGCCGCGTAAGCGCCGGTTGAGCCACGCCAATGGCCGAAGCGGCTTTGGAAATTCCGGAATGCTCGCACACAGCCAAGAAATAACCGAGACGCCGCGTATGATAGGGAAAGGGTCCGTGACTCATCGCACCCTCGATGTTTGTGCCGGGCGGTTCGATAGCCGGTCAACCAACTGCTTGAGCCACTGCGGCTGGCGCGCACTGGTGACAAGACGCGGATCTTCCGCCAGCTCTCCAACACGCAAGCGTTCGGTATCAATGACAGAAAGTTGGGTCCGGTATGCAAGCCACCACACCAGAAAAACACCGACAACCCAGAAGAAGATTTCCCAAACCCACAAAGAGGGTATGCCGAGTTTCACATCACTACCGCTGAAGATCGGCTTCGAGAAAAAATTATTGCCCAGAACAGCGCCGGGGCCAATAGCGAGAAAAGCCCATATGAGCGTCAATGACCATTTGGCACCTTGAGCCGCGCGTCCGCCAAAATCGGTCTTGTGGTCGCGCGCAAAAATATCATGCAGCTGATCACGGTGAGTGCGTTCAGCGCCCTTGCGATTAAAGATGGCAACCAGCAAGCAGAAGAAGATATTGACCAAAAGCCCCCAACCAGCGGAATGAACCGTGAGCGGCCAGCGGCCCCACGGCAGGGGTACAAAGAGTTTATCGAAGAGAATAAGGCCTGGAATCTCGGTGAAGAAAACGACCAGTGCACCGAAACACATGCCAACAAGCACGGCGCTGCGGCTGAGCCAAGGCATCCAGCAAACGCCGAAATAAGCCATGAAAAGCTGCACGGATATTGCGGCGGCCAGCGGCGCGAAGCTTGATCCCAATGCAGGCACAAAGCCGCTGATAAAAATAATCAATGCGAATATGACAGCAAGCATAATGCGCGATGACAGGCGCTGTGCATTGCTGCTTAACTTTGGCAGCAGATAGCGATTGACGACTTCCATCGTGAAAATATTCGCGCCCGAAATCGCGAAATAGGCAAAACCCAGCAAAAGGCCGGAGAGCAGCATGAGAATGAGGGCTGCACCCGCCATTCCATCAAGGTCGGAGAGTTTTGTGAAGAGCGCCTGGAACGCATCCGGCTTGGTACCATCCAACTCAGCGGCGATGAAAGGTGACAAACCTATGAAAAGGCCTGCACCGACGCCTGCTACGACCCACACTTGAGAGAATGCAAAACCACGACCGGGCTTGGTTGTCAGGCCTAAGAAGGAAAAGTTCGGGCTGATGGCGATGCCCACTGCCGACACGGCAAAAGACAAAATCGCGAGAGCCGTCCACAAGCCACCCTCTGCCGGCGTGCGGCCCAGGCCCCCAGAGAATTGTAGGACGCCGGGAATAGCGTCAACCAACACACCCTGAGCCACTTTCAAGCCATCATGGAACAGCGCGACATCACCCAAAGCTGTGGTGATGAGGCCGCCTAGAAAAATGAAGAGCAAACCCATCAGAACAGAGAGCGCTGCCGTGACATAGACAACCGCGCGCCAACCGCCGAGCGCAGCAAAAATGAACGTGAAAATGCCGATATAAAAAACGGCAGACAATCGGCTGATTGCACCTGCGCTTGCAGCGTTAAGGAGACTAGCCGCTTCACTGAGAAAATACGAAGCAAGAGGTACGGCAAACAGAAAAGCAACGCCAAGCATGTAGATGCGGATCGAGGGGCTATCATAATAGCGCGCAAAAACCTCGCCCGGAGATTTCGCATCGAGAATCCGCGAGGCAAGCCATAATCTTTTTTGGAAAAGTGCGCCGGCAAGACCCATGCACACGATGGACAAGAAGAGCATATTGGCCTGAAAACCGTAGCTCGCGACGAGACGCAGATGATCAAATGGACCAAGCCCGGCTATGAGCACCCCAGCCGCTACAAAAATATAAGTCCAGTTTGTGAGCGAGGCGCCAGCGTCAAGATGATCTGACCCGTTTGTCACATGTCGCGACACCTGCGCAGCCATGTAAAGCGCATAAGCCGCAGGCACAACCAGAATGATGGTTAAGAGCCCCTGCATCAGCGCTTCTTCTCCGGGCCAAAGCGACGAATAATGTCAAAGCTTTCAAACGCACCGCGAACGCCGAGCCACGTAATCATGGTGAAGATCACAGCGCTCGTTAGCGCCACGAAGCCCAGCGCGATGGGCAGGAACAGGCTGAGGCGATGTTGCGGATAGAAGAAGACTGCAAGCCCAAACCACAACAGGCAAATTGCAAAAACAAAGAGACCTAAGGCCACCTCTTTCGGGGTGAAGAGCGTTTTGAAAACGAT
>CANGPA010000053.1 GCA_947455645.1 Hyphomicrobiales bacterium
ATCCTCGAGAACAAGTCGCAGACTTACGGCTTCAACGCCCAGTCTGAGCAATATGTCGACATGCTTGAAGCCGGTATCGTGGACCCCGCAAAGGTCGTGCGCACCGCGTTGCAGGATGCGTCGTCAGTTGCTGGTCTCTTGATCACGACCGAAGCGATGATCGCCGAATTGCCGAAGGATAAGCCTGCGATGCCAATGGGCGGTCCAGGCGGCGGCATGGGCGGTGGCATGGACTTCTGAGGAAGTCCATCCGCACTAAATCAGAAAGGGCGCACTTCGGTGCGCCCTTTTTTTGTTAGACTCAAAAAAAAACGTCAGCCCATCGCCCGCTGCACATTCTCAAAAAACTGCCGCGTTGATTGCTCGAAAGAGAATTGCGAAGCGAAGGCCCGTGCATCAGATCGAGACAGGAGAAGCGCCTCACGCGCGGCCACCGCGAGATCCTCGTGAAGGACCGCTGATCCAGCATCCGCCACATCGCGGATGAGTCCTGCACCCGGAAAGGCAGCAATCGGAAGCCCCGATGCCAACGCCTCTAGCAACACAAGACCAAAAGTTTCTGTGCGGCTCGGGAAAACAAAAGCGTCTGCCGAGGCATAAATGCGCGCGAGATCCTCACCGAATTGCGCGCCGAGAAAATGCGCATTCGGATAAGCAGCTTGCAACGACGCGCGATCGGGACCATCGCCGACAATTACTTTCGAGCCTTCCAGATCGAGCTTGAGAAAGGCTTCCAAATTTTTTTCGACCGCCAGCCGCGCGACGCAGAGATAGATAGGGCCCGGCAAATCGAGAACAGAATCATCGCGTGGTCGAAACAAAGTCGTGTCCACACCGCGTGACCACAGCATCAAATGATTGAAGCCCTTGGCCTTCAATTCATCACCAAGCGCTTCTGTGGCCACCATCGTGCCATCGCCGCTATTATGAAATTTTCTGAGAAGCGCATATGTCAAAGGTTCAGGCACGGGCAATCGCGCGCGCAGATATTGTGGATAGCGTGTGTGATAGCAGGTCGTGAAAGACAGATTGTGCTGACGGCACGCGCGCCGCGCCAAAAGACCGAGCGGCCCCTCGGTCGCAAGATGCACGGCATCCGGCTTCGCCGCATCAATGAGATCATTCAGAATTTTAGGACGCGCGAGAGACAGGCGAATTTCAGCATAGCCGGGCATCGGCACGGTGCGGAATTGTTCCGGCGTGATGAAGACGATCTCTTCACCAAGCCGACGGGCTTCCGCTTCGAGCTGCTCAAGTGATCTGACAACACCATTGACTTGCGGATGCCAAGCATCGGTAATAACGAGAACGCGCATCAGGCCGCCGAACGCAATTCTTCACGTTTGTCTTCAACGGGAGTGTTTACGGCGCGCAGAGACGTCCAGCGCATGAGCTCGAGCGTTCCATCAAACTCTTCAACAAGAGCAGAACAGGAATCGACCCAATCGCCCGTATTTAGATAGAGACAATCATCCATTTGCCGGATTACTGGAGCATGAATATGCCCACATACAACACCGTGAACATCAAATTTTCGAGCATCGTTTACAACGGCACGCTCAAAATCGCCAATATAGCTAACCGCGCGTTTCACCTTCTGTTTACTCCAACCAGAAAACGACCAATATGGCATACCTAAACGTCGACGTATCCACCCTATTGCAATGTTTAACCCAATCGCCGCATCGTAGGCCCAATCACCCAAATGGGTCAGCCATTTTACGTTGTTAACGACAACATCATATTTATCGCCATGTAATATAAGAAGGCGCCTTCCATCAGCCGTCTCATGAATAACTTCTTCATGAAGATCCACGCCGCCAAAACTTTGCCCGACATAATCTCGTAGAAATTCATCATGATTACCTGGAACGTAAATTATACGAATCCCCTTCCGTGCCTTTCGTAAAAGTTTCTGCACCACATCATTATGCGCCTGAGGCCAATACCAAGCGGCTTTCAACCGCCAGCCATCGATAATATCCCCCACCAAATAAATGGTTTCGGCTTCGACATGTTTTAGAAAATCGAGCAATAAATCAGCTTGGCACCCTTTTGTTCCCAAATGAACATCGGACAAAAACAATGTGCGAACCTTACGCAAGACGAGATCAGACAAATTTAGTCTCCCGGGGAGGCGAATCAAAGTCTTTCCACTAGGGCCAGAAAACCTTGACGGCATCATGACACTGATCACTCAAGCACCAGCTTTCAGGCGCGCAAGGCCGTGTCAATAAGGACAAACGCATGTTTCGATTAAGGCCCCCCCGGTTAATCGCAAAAAAATATGCGACAAAACAAAGGACTAGATTACATTTTTGATTCCATCAAAGTCGTATCTAGCTCGACCAATTCTGCTTAAACTCGCCATAAAGTGTTAAGCCGCCGCAGGCGAACAAAGTCTGTCCAGTCATATAAGACGCATCATCAGACGCCAAAAAGGCAAAAACCTTGGCCATTTCCTCAGGCTCCGCGGCCCGCCCCATTGGAATATGGCTTTCAACGCCCTTCTTGGCTTTGGGATCGTTGCGCCAAGCATCATTCATTGAGGTTAAAACCGCGCCAGGCCCAACCGCATTAACGCGTATGCCCTTATCTGCAAATTCAAGCGCCAATGTCCGCGTGAGATTGCCCATACCGCCTTTGCTCACTGAATAAGCAAGAAAGCCGGGCTTTGGAATAATCTCGTGGACGCTCGTGGTATTAACCACCACGCCCCCACCGTTCCGCGTTAAAAAATGCGCAATCGCGTGTTCGGCACAATAGGCTTGTCCCATGATATTCACCGAGATAATGCGCTCAAAAGTCGCCGCATCAAATCCGTCACCGGGCGTTTCAGCCTGCACGCCTGCATTGTTAATGAGAATATCCAAGCGGCCCCATGCGGCAACAAGATCATTGATCATCGCTTTAACATCTAAAACCTGCGCCACATCCGCTGGCGCTTCGCGATGCGCTTTTTGACCGTGCCCCTCCTTTTCGCTGATGCGGTTGAGACTCTTTAGCGTCTCTGCGGCTTCGGCCGCATCCTTATAATGATTAATCGCAACCGTTCCGCCTTCAGCAGCAAAACGCTCTGCAATGGCCCGACCAATGCCACGCGATCCACCCGTGACAAGCGTAAATTTTCCTTGGAAACGATGTCTTGAAAGGCTCACGATCCACTCCGCACTTAAGAGGCTGCGGCACGAATCTTTTTTCCACCGCGTTTAAATCCGCGATAAGCGAGAAGGACGCCAAGAACAAGCGCAAAGACCAGCGGCCAAGTGATATCGCGCTTCACCAGCCACCAATAATGCACAATGCCAAGCACCGCGATGGGATAAACCAGTCTATGCAGCGCCGACCAGCGCGCCCCGCCCAACCGCAATACCCAGCCGCGTGTCGAAGTTATCGCGAGCGGAATAAGCAACACAAAAGCGGCAAACCCGACCAAAACAAAAGGCCGTTTTATAATCTCTTTCGCCATATCACTCAAATCAAACAGGCGATCAAACCCGATATAAGAGAGAAAATGCACGCTTGCATAAAAGAACGCGTAAAGTCCCATCGTACGGCGAAATTTAATGAGATCATTCCACCCCGTAAGCTTTCGCACAGGCGTAATGGCAAGCGTGATCAGCAGAAAATAAATCACCCAATCGCCCGACATATGCAAAATCGTTTCCGCCGGATTGGCCCCAAGGCTTATCGGATCAAGCACAACCGCATAGATAATCCGCGCCAACGGCACGAGCGAAAGCGTAAAAACAAACGCTTTTAACGCCGCTATCCAAGATTTTGGCAGAGCAAGGGACATGAATTCAACTGTCGTTTAAAAATTGACCGCAAGATCCATGCCGGCATAAAGCGAGGCAACTTCCGCTCCATAGCCATTGAACTTTTCCGTCTCGCGGCTCGCAAAAAACGCAGGCAATAAGCGCTCATGTTTTTGGCTCCAGCGTGGGTGATCCACTTCCGGATTCACATTGGCATAAAAGCCATATTCATTCGCGCCTGCCGTCATCCAAGCCGTGCGCGGTTGTTGCTCGACAAAGTCAATCCGCACAATCGACTTGGCATTTTTAAAGCCATATTTCCAAGGTGTAACAATGCGCACGGGCGCGCCATTTTGATTAGGTAGCGTTTCGCCATACATGCCAAGCGTTAAAAAGGTCAGCGGATGCATCGCTTCATCGATCCGCAACCCTTCCGTGTAAGGCCAATCAAGAATCCGCGTGCGAACACCCGGCATTTCTTCCGGTCGTGCAACGCTCGTAAATTTCACATATTTCGCTTTTGATGTGGGTTCAACGAGGGCAGCCAGCTTCGAAAACGACATGCCAACCCATGGGATCACCATCGACCATGCTTCGACGCAGCGCATCCGGTAAACGCGTTCTTCAAGATCCATAGCCAGCAGGTCTTCGATACCAATGGTGCGAGGCTTTGCTACTTCGCCGCCAATCTCAACCGTCCAAGGTCTTACTTTAAGCGTCGACGCATTGCGCGCCGGCTCCGTTTTTGCCGTACCGAATTCGTAATAATTATTATATGTGGTTGCCAATTCCCGCGCCGTCGTCTTATCGGATGGCGCTTTGACCGACCCTTGCGAAAATTTCAAAGGCTCGGTCGGCGATGTTGCGGCCTTCGCCGATCCATCAAGAGCCAACAACGCGCCTGCAATTGTCGCGCCTGCGATAAAATGGCGACGATTAAGATACACCTCGCGTGGCGTGATTTCAGAACCTTTAGGCGTCGGAAACAGATAACGGGGCATCGTGGCTCTCCGAAAAATGAGGGGTCGAACGTTTTCCTATACTCTTCGCTCACAACTTGCGCTTTGTTACATACGCCAACACCCGGGCCTCATCCTAACTCTTGATAAAGGCCTCCACCGCACTTCGAAATGGGATAGGTGCAACGGCACCATAGCCTTGTGTCGATAATGCGGCAGCCGCATTCGCGTAAGCCGCTGCAGCAAAAGGATCACCCACACGCAACCATTCCGCCAAAAACGCGCCGTCAAACGTATCGCCTGCGCCCGTTGCATCAATCGCCTTCACAACGCGTGCCGGAATAAGCCGACAATCACCCTCGACTGCCACCATCGTGCCATTCTTACCGAGGGTCAGCGCAACAATCTTTGCGCCCAACCTCAAATAAAAATCGCAAATCGCCTCGGGCTCCTTCAGCCCCGTGAGCTGCTCGGCATCGTCGAGCCCCGGCAGCGCGATATCGCTCATCGCAACCGCAGCATGAATCACCGCTCGCGCCCGCTCAAGCGGCCACAATCGCAAGCGCAGATTAGTGTCATAACTTACCATGCGCCCCGCCCGGCGCGCGCGCCCAATCGCGTCAAACACCATGTCGCAGGCTGAATTCGAAATCGCTTGGCTAATGCCGGATATGTGCAAAATACGCGCAGATTCAACGAGCCCCTGCGGCAGATCCTTCGGTGCGACAAGGCTCGCCGCCGACCCCGTGCGGTAATAGCTAAACGCATGGCCATCGACGCCATGGGTGACAAAATAAATCCCCGTCCGCGCGTCCGAGCGCAGCACCACATGGTCGCGAGTAACGCCCTCTTTATCCCACAAATCGATAAATTGTTGGCCAAACGCATCGTCGCCCAAATGCGTAAAATAGGCGGTGCGTGCGCCTTGGCGAGCCGCCGCGATAATCGTGTTGGAGGTGTCGCCGCCATGGCCTGGCCGATAGACTGTCTCGGGGCCGGTTTTGTTTTCGTTAAATTCCACCATAGGCTCGCCAATGGCGAGAATATCGATATTCGGGACCATTAGGTTAAGCCTACCTTCCGTACCTTTAATTGCTTGAATGGAACAAAACTATATTTCAACCATACTGGAAAGCTGGGCGGCCGCTAACATCATGAATTCATGTTCCAGCCGTATATAGCGAATTTTACGCATAGATCATGTGGCCTATTGCTATCTTCGAAAATGCGAGCACTTCGTAATCTGAGCAGCGTATCAGCATTCAAAACCCTCGAAAAAGCAACAAAAGTAAGCCTATAGCGCTGCCTCGAATAGGAGATCTCATCAAGGGGGGGCGTGACGCTCTGAGAATACGTCAAAAACACAGTCAAGGCTCCTACACGCCAGCTTGTCTCCCAAAGCTCAATGAACGCCCCTTTAAGGCTATCAATCACAAGTGAAGCGCCGAAATTCATGATAAGGAGCCTTCTCCAGTTGACTTCCTGTAGCTTTCTGCGAATTTCCGCGTCGTAGATCATGTGTTGCGGGAGTCGTGCGACGGACATATTCGGCACCGGTTACCCCAGCCAAATAGAGGAGAATTGAGCCATTCGCAGACCCATGAGAACCGCGCCTGTTCCACAGAAGGACGGGCCCCGCGCCAACCGTGATATCCGGGGCGTGCGTGACGTTCAGCTTATTGATGATACCGGGGCAAACCGGGGAATCGTCTCTTTTTTTGAAGCATTAGAAATGGCCGAACAGGCCGGCTTAGATCTCGTTGAGATTGTGCCCAACGCTTCACCGCCCGTGTGCAAAATTCTAGACTACGGAAAATTTCGGTTTTTGGAGCAGAAAAAAGCTGCAGAAGCCCGTAAGAAGCAGAAGGTCGTTGAAATCAAAGAAATCAAGCTTCGGCCTGGTATTGACGACCATGATTATGAAACGAAAATGAAAGCCGTTCGGCGGTTCTTTGATGAAGGCGACAAAGTTAAGATCACATTGCGCTTTCGGGGCCGCGAAATGGCCCACCAAGATCTTGGCATGAAGCTTCTCGAGCGCGTACGGACCGAAATGTCTGAAATATCCAAGGTTGAATCTGAACCGATGTTAGAAGGTCGGCAGATGACAATGGTTATGGCTCCACGCTGATTATAATTCTTGTATAATTAAGCCGCCGGTTTATTCGGCGGCTTTTTCTTTTTGAGGCACAACTCTTGATTGAAACAGAACATAAACTTCGTATCGATCTGGCTGCTGCATTTCGTATGGCTGCTCATTTCGATCTGAATGAGGGCATCTGCAACCATTTCTCAGTTGTTTTACCAGGTGCCGAGGCTCAGTATCTTATTAATCCGTATGGTGTGCATTGGTCTGAGATGCGGCCAGATGATCTGCTGCTGCTTGATTCAGATGGCAAGGTTATCAGGGGCTCAGGAGAGGTAGAAGCAACCGCTCGCAATATCCATGTGGCTGGCCATAAAGCCAATCCGCGCCATGTGTGCATATTACATACGCATATGCCCTTTGCGACCAGCCTTACCATGATTGAAAATGGGCGACTCGAAATGGCCCATCAAACGGCGACACGCTTTTATGGCCGCACGGCCTATGAAGAAGAATTTGGCGGATTGGCACTTGATGCCTCAGAAGGAGAACGCATCGCTCAAGGCTCAGCCGACCGAGGCGACGCGGATATTGTTTTTCTTGCTAATCATGGTGTTATGGTCGGCGGCCCTTCGGTGGCAGTCGCTTTTGACGATCTCTATTTTCTCGAACGAGCATGCCGCCAGCAAGTCTACGCAATGTCGACCGGCAAGACCTTGAAAATCATCCCCGAAGCGGAATGTCGGGAAACCGCCCGACAATGGATGCAGGTTCTCGATTTTCAGGCTCAAGAACATTTTAAGGCGCTAAAACGCATCGTCGCTCAGGATTAAAGGGCCCGATTGACCACTATAGATCAAATTAGAACCGCGGCCCTAGTCGGCCGCGTTTTCATTTGAGCCCTTTATCCAAGATCGGATCCGCCTTGACTCATAGACCAATCTACGGAATCTATAAGAACAAATAGTGAACATTAAATTAGGATTTCCGATGCGTCCCGCGTCGTCCACGCTCCATTCTCTGCGCCAGAGCATCGCCTTGATCGGGCGGGACGGCGCGCGGCATGAAAATGGCCGGAGCCAAGAACGGGTTCAAACCGGATATGAAGCGGTGGACCAAGCTCTTGGGGGTGGGCTGATGCGGGGCGCTTTGCACGAAATCCTGCCGCAAAAGCCTAATGACCTCGCCGCAGCGACGGGTTTTTGCCTAGGTCTTGTGGCGCGTAGCACGGGCGCGCGCGATTGGATCTGGATCCGAGAAGATCAAACTCTGCGCGAAGCCGGGCAGCCCTATGGACCCGGACTCGTAGGATTTGGGCTTGATCCCGCCCGACTGCTGCTGGTTGCGACACGCAACACGCAGGACGCGCTGAAAGCGGCGGAAGACGCACTGCATTGTCACGCGCTTGGAGCCGTATTGTTCGAGCCTTGGGGCGATCCAAAATCGCTTGATCTGACCACAACACGGCGTCTGACACTCGCCTCGGAAGACAGCAGCGTGCCGCTCATCATACTGCGTAGTGGCGGGCGGAGTGCGTCGGGAACAGCGCGCACGCGATGGATAGTCACATCAAAGATGAGCGCTTCGGTAGAAGAACCAGGCATCCCTCGATGGTCAATTGATCTGGTTCTCAACCGCCAATCGGGCGCGAGGGGGGGCGTTAGAACTTGGGTCATGGAGTGGCGTTATGATGAGTGTCTTTTCAGACCGACGGATTCTGTCGGTCATCTTTCCGCGTCTATCAACGGACCGACTGAAACGTCGCACGCAACACAGCTTCGTCGCTCCATCTGACAGACCGCTCGTTATAGTCGATAAAGTCAAAGGTGCGCTTGTTACCGCTGCTGTTGATGAATTGGCTTCGACTGCAGGCCTTAGGATTGGCATGACCCTAGCAACTGCACGTGCTTTATGCCCGTCACTCGATGTCGCAGATTATAATGCAACGGAAGATTATGCCCTCTTAAACAAAATCGCTGACTGGATGGAACGCTATACACCATGCGTCGGACTTGTCTCACCAGATTCCGTTAGCCTCGATATTACAGGCGCTACCCATCTTTTTGGCGGGGAAGAATCTTTGCTCGCTGATTGCCTAGCACACCTTGAAAGACAGGGATTTCACGCGATTGCGGCTATTGCCGGAACAGCAGAAACCGCTGCTGCACTGGCGCGTTTCTCCGATATCAAAATTGTTGCACCCAATAATGATGCGAATGTCGTGCGTGACTTACCAATTGCTGCACTCGGCATTTCTCAAAGCGAGATCATTGCACTTGCGCGATTAGGGTTAAAATCTATTGGTGATCTTGCTTCACGTCCGCGCGCGCCGCTTGCTGCGCGTTTTGGTGCCGATCTTCTCACGCGCCTCGACAATATACGAGGCTTGACGAACACATCAATTACACCACGCAGGCTCATTCCGCCCTTCATTGCTGAACGACGTTTTGCCGAACCGATCGGCCATGAGGATGATATTCATCGCACAATCCTCACACTGGCGTCTGACTTGTCGCGTTTGCTTGAAAAGCAGGGACAAGGAGGACGACGCTTTGAGCTCTCGTGCTTCCGCACCGATGGGGCAACACGACGAATAGGCATTGAAACAGCACGGCCCTTGCGTGATCCTAAAAGTGTCATGCGTTTGTTTCGTGAAAGACTGGACGCGCTCACGGATCCGCTTGATCCGGGCTTTGGTTTCGATGTTATCCGACTTACGGCGCCCCTTGTTGAAATCAAAGATGCGCATGAGCCGGATTTCGATGGTAATCATGATCTGGCAGAAGATCTTGCAGCTCTTATCGAGCGATTAGGCACAAGACTGCACCCCAATCGCATCACGCGGTTAATGCCGCAAAGCACGCATCATCCTGAACGTGCAGTTTCAAATATTCCTGCACATGATGGCAATGCCGCCTTACAAGCGGATTGGGAAATATGGCGCGAGCCCGATCATCCACCTGCCCGCCCAATACGTCTTCTCGATCCTCCGGAGCCCATAGACGTAATTGCCGAAGTGCCAGATGGTCCACCCATCCGCTTCCGCTGGCGACGTGTGTTTCATGTTGTTGTCAAAGTCGAAGGCCCTGAACGGATCGCGCCCGAATGGTGGCGTATGACCGGACAGGCTTTACCACCCACGCGCGATTATTATCGCGTTGAAAATGAACAGGGCGCGCGTTTCTGGCTCTTTCGCGCGGGACTCTATGACCGTGAAACCAATGACCCGCGTTGGTTCGTGCATGGATTATTTGGATGACACCCGCCTATGCCGAACTCGCGGTCACAACGAATTTTTCGTTTCTGCGCGGGGCTTCGCATCCGGAAGATTATGTTGCCGAAGCCGTACGATTAAATCTTGCGGGGATCGGCATTGCGGATCGTAATACGCTATCAGGTGTCGTGCGCGCGCATGTGGCGCTTAAAGAAACAGAGGCCGCAGAAAGCGGGTTGCAACTGGCGATTGGCTGTCGCCTTGTCTTTGCGGACGGCACGCCCGATCTTCTTGCCTATCCGCAAGACCGTGCCGCCTATGGGCGCTTGTCGCGTCTTCTCTCGCTCGGCAAACGACGCGCGGAAAAAGGCGAATGCTTTCTCACGCTCGATGATCTGATCGCATCATGCGAGGGGCTCCTCCTCATCCTGATGCCGCCGGAAAAAATCGGCGATGAAACAATAGATACGCTCGAACGATTAAGCGCTCATGCGCCGGATCATCTCTGGCTTGGCGCGATCCCGCTTTATCACGGGCGTGATAAAAAGCGATTGCAGCATCTTGCAGAGCTTGCAAAAAAATTTTGCAGTCCCCTCATCGCTTTGAATGATGCGCTTTATCATCACCCTGATCGCCGCCGCGTGCAGGACGTGTTTACCTGTATCCGTGAACATCAGACCATTGAGACCATCGGCAAAAAACTTGAAGCGCATGCGGAGCGGCACTTAAAAAGTGCGGCCGATATGGCGCATCTTTTTCGTGATCATGCGGAAGCCCTCGAAGAGACGACGCGTTTCTTCGCGCGCCTTTCCTTCTCTCTTGATGAGTTGCGTTATGAATACCCGGATGAACCGGTGCCCGAAGGCAAAACGCCGCAACAACATCTCACAGATCTCGCCTATGAAGGCGCTAAGCGCCGTTATCCGAAAGGCGTGCCGGATAAAATCAAAGCCGCCCTTCAAAAGGAACTCGCGCTGATTGAAGAGCTTGATTACGCGCCTTATTTTCTCACCGTGAATGATATTGTGAGTTTCGCACGCTCACAAAATATTCTTTGTCAGGGGCGTGGTTCAGCCGCAAATTCTGTTGTCTGTTATTGTTTGGGCGTAACAGCGGTCGATCCGACTGAAATTGATTTATTATTTGAACGATTCATTTCTGCCGAACGACGCGAACCACCCGATATCGATGTCGATTTCGAGCATGAGCGGCGCGAAGAAGTCATTCAATGGATCTACAAACGCTATGGCCGCGAGCGTGCCGGCCTTGCGGCAACCGTCATTTCCTATCGCCCCCGCAGCGCGATCCGCGATGTCGGTAAAGCTTTAGGTCTCACGGAAGATGTAACCGCAGCCCTTGCCAACACGGTGTGGGGCTCATGGGGCAAGGGGCTAACTGACCAACAGATTGCAGAAGCCGGACTTGATGCGAAGAATCCAATGATCCGTTTGGCGGTCGATATCGCGATGGAGATTCAAGGCTTCCCGCGCCATCTCTCGCAACATGTTGGCGGCTTTGTGCTCACGCGCGGACGACTTGATGAGACGGTACCCATCGGCAATGCGGCAATGGATGAGCGCACTTTCATTGAATGGGACAAAGACGATATTGCCGCGCTCGGCTTGATGAAGGTCGATGTGCTAGCGCTTGGCATGTTGACCTGTATTCGCAAAACACTCGATCTCATCGCGATGCATGGCGGGCCGCACCTTGAGCTCTCGACGATTCCGCGTGAAGACCCACACGTCTATGAGATGTTACAAAAGGCGGACTCTGTCGGCGTATTCCAAGTCGAGAGCCGCGCGCAAATGAATATGTTGCCGCGCATCAAACCCGCTTGTTTTTATGATATCGTGATTGAAGTGGCGATTGTGCGGCCGGGCCCTATTCAAGGCGATATGGTGCATCCCTATTTGCGCCGCCGGCAAGGTAAGGAACAGGTGCGCTACCCTTCGCCCTCACCGAAGCATGGCCCGCCCGACGAGCTTGAACGCGTACTCGGCAAAACATTGGGTGTGCCGCTCTTTCAAGAGCAAGCGATGCGCATTGCCATTGAAGCAGCGAAATTCACGCCCGAAGAAGCCAATAAACTCCGCCGCGCGATGGCGACGTTCCGTCGTGTGGGAACGATTCATCTTTTTCAAGAGAAAATGATTCAGGGCATGGTCACACGCGGTTATGAAGCGGATTTTGCCGCGCGCTGTTTCAAACAAATCGAAGGCTTTGGTGAATATGGTTTTCCGGAAAGCCATGCCGCCTCTTTTGCATTGCTTGTTTATGCTTCTGCTTGGCTCAAATGCCATCACCCCGCAGCCTTTGCCGCGGGCCTGCTCAACAGCCAACCCATGGGTTTTTATGCGCCTGCACAAATTGTGCGCGATGCGACCGATCATGGCGTTGAAGCGCGCGCACCCGATATCAATGCGAGTCGCTGGGACGCAACACTCGAAGAGCGCAAAGACCACGCGCTCGCATTGCGTTTGGGCTTTCGCCAGATTGATGGCTTTCGTGAAGACTGGGCGGATCGCATCTCCTCTTTCCGCAATGGTTTTTATCCCTCTCCTGAAATGTTGAAACGCCGTGCGGATTTGCCGGCACGCGCGCTTGTGTTGCTTGCGGAGGCGGATGCGATGCGCTCGATCAATCTTGATCGGCGTGAAGCGGCATGGACCGTGCGGCGTTTGCCTGATTCTGACCCTCTACCTTTGTTCGAAGCCGCGCGCGTGCAAGAGCTTGCCGAAGAACCGCTTGTCACTTTACCGGAAATGCCTTTGAGCGAACATGTCGTGGCTGATTATCAAACGCTGCGTTTGTCTCTCAAAGGTCATCCGATGATGTTTTTACGCGGGCTTTATGAAAGCGAAGGCATTTTACCCTGCTCTACGATTCGTGATCTTGCAGATGGGCGACGCGTGCGCGCAGCTGGCGTTGTGCTCATTAGGCAAAAGCCCGGTAGTGCGAAAGGCGTTGTGTTCATGACGATTGAAGATGAAACAGGCATCGCCAATCTCGTCATCTGGCCTTCTTTGCTGGAGCGTTTTCGTAAAATTGTGATGGGCGCGCGGCTTGTGAGCGTAGAAGCGCGCGCTCAAAGGAGCGAAGAAGGCCTTGTGCATCTGGTTGTTGAAGAGATCGAGGATCGCTCAGACGACTTGTTGCTTCTCTCGCAAGAAACAATACCGCTTGCACTCGCTCATGCGGATGAAGTCAAACGCCCTGTGCCGGAAGGGCGCGCGCGCCATCCGCGCCAAGCGCGGATTTTGCCGAAGTCCAGAGATTTCCACTAACGCATTTTACGATGAAGTGGATACCGGTTCATCGGAACAAAATGCGTCAAATCAAAATACCTAAAGTTTCAATCCGCCCGCTTTTTCGATAAAGGCCGCGACCGTTTCAAGTC
>CANGPA010000054.1 GCA_947455645.1 Hyphomicrobiales bacterium
GGCCGTGGACGAGACCGACCTGCGTTCCATAAAGTTTGCGCAATGAGTCCGCGCGATCTTCAGCGGCGGCAAGATCAAGATCCTCATTCTCAGCGACAAGCGGACAGACCCAATAAATGCGTTGTCCTGTATCCAATGCACGCGATAATGAATTTGCGACGTCATCGAGACGATCAAGCGGCAAAGCGCGCGTTTCAATCGGCTTTCGTCCGGCAGGCTTTTGTCGAATGATGCTGACATCCATATCGCCGAAATAAGTCAACACCAGTGTGCGCGGGATTGGTGTGGCTGTCATCACCAACACATCAACGGCATCGCCTTTGCGTGATAGAGCGAGACGCTGATGAACACCGAAACGATGCTGCTCATCGATCACCGCCAAACCAAGCTTTATGAATTCCACAGACTCTTGAAAGAGGGCGTGCGTGCCAATGGCGAGTTGAATTGTTCCGTTCGAAAGTCCTTCAAGAACGGCTTTGCGTGCTGTACCCTTTTCACGACCGGTGAGGAGCGCGATTGTTATGCCGGCTTGTGCGGCTAAAGGAGCGAGGCGTTCATAATGTTGACGCGCAAGAATTTCAGTTGGCGCCATCAAGGCCGCTTGATAACCGGCTTCTATCGCGCTGGTCATGGATAGAAATGCAACAACCGTTTTCCCCGAGCCAACATCGCCTTGCACCAAGCGCAACATACGTTCAGGTGAAGCAAGATCAGCACGGATTTCATCAAGCGCTTTTTCTTGTCCGGCCGTGAGTGTGAAGGGTAAAGCGGCGCGTACCCGTGCCGTCAACGAACCATCGCCGGCACGCGATGTGCCGCGGTCGCGTTTCATCTTGGCGCGCATCAATTGCAATGCGAGTTGGCTGGCGAGCAATTCGTCGTAAGCCAACCTTAGCCGCGCGGGTGCAAGAGGTGCGACATCCTCGGGCGATGTGGGACGATGCAATATGGAGAGCGCGGCTTTAAAATGCGGCCAGTTCCGACGTTTAAAAAATTCCTCGTCTTGCCATTCTGGCAAATCCGGAATTTTTGAAAGGGCATCACCTGCCGCTTTGCCGATGCCACGTTGTGTGAGCCCCGCGGTCAATGGATAGACCGGCTCATAAGGTGGCATGCGGGCATAGGCGCTTTCGTCAAGCACGCGATCCGGATGGACCATCTGCCGCATGCCATCAAAGAGTTCTAATTTGCCAGAGATGTAACGGAACGCGCCTTTCGGCAACATGGATTCGAGACGCGCACGATCCGTATTGAAAAAAGTGAGTGTCAGATCACCGCTATCATCGTCAACTAGGACACGCGACGGAGCGCGCGCACGAGCACCGAAACGATGATCAAGCACGCGCACTTTGAACGTGCCATCCTCGCCGAGAACCGCATTGGCGAGATTTGATTTAATACGGCGGTCAAGTGCGCTCCGCGGTAGATGTAAAAGAAGATTGATAATCCGTGCGTCACCCGACGAGACTTCAAGAAGTCTATTATAATGGGCAAGAATCTTGGGTCCGATTCCGGAGAGTGTGCCAAGTGAAGCAAAGAGTGCGTTCAAACGTTCGGGACGCATAAATCAACCAATCGCGGGGCGAATATTCACGCGATTATCATGAAACGCCGCGCCACCAAAAGGAGCCGGTGAATCGGCACCCGTTAATCGATTAATGCCTTTACCATCTTTATAGGCCGTGTTCGGCCAGATAGATTCCGCAATCAAGACGCCGCGCACAAGGCCTTCGAAATAGCGCGCTTTAAGTGTCGTTTCACCGCGTTGATTATAAAGTATCACTGCTTGGCCATCGGCAATACCAGAGGTGCGCCCATCCTCCGGATGGATCATGACAGTCGGTTCACCCTCGCGAGCGCGTGAGGTCATTGTTTCAGTGAATGTTGAATTCAAATAATTCCGTGCCGGACTAGTTGCGAGGCGGAACGGATAATCGGCATTGGCCTCTTCGATCACGGTCCAATGGTCAGGAAATTCGGGCATGGTTGTAAGCGGCCCCATAGGCTTGCCATTAGCAAATGGCACGCGTGCCCAATCGGGCTTAAAACGGAATTTTTTGTCGGGCCAGTGGAATCCATTTGTAAAATGTGCGTCCTCGAAAGAGGGTTGAGCATCGATGTAATGGTTTTCTTCAAGATCTTTGAGTGCGCCCCATTTCGAGTTTTGGAGCGTCCAATCGATAATGTCCCGTTCGCTCATATTGAAGGCCTCATGGGAGGCGCCGACGCGTTTGGCGATTTCTGAAATCACCCAATGATTGCTGCGGCATTCTGCAGGAGGTTCAATGAGTTTAGGGCCAAGGCCGATATATTGATGGCCGCCGCCTTGATAGACATCATCATGTTCGGTGAACATTGTGGCTGGTAAAAGAATATCCGCATAGCGTGCCGTGTCCGTCATGAAATGTTCATGCACAACGGTGAAGAGATCTTCGCGCTCGAAGCCTTGGATGACCTTGTCTTGTTCAGGCGCAACCGAAACTGGGTTTGTGCTTTGAACAAGCAATGCACGCACGGGGCCACCACCATTGAGCGAATGCGGATCGCCCGTTAGCACACGGCCAATGCGTGATTGATCAAGCCAACGTGCATTTGCACTCGGCCGCTCAGTGCCTTCAATCAAACTCTTCCGCCAGTGGTAGATCGCTCCATTATTGTGGAAGGCGCCACCGCCTTCATGGGCCCAAGCACCAGTCACTGCGGGAATGCAGGAGGCTGCATGCATATTCACAGCGCCATTGCGCTGGCGGGAGAAGCCATAGCCCAAGCGAAAATAGGTTTTCTTAGTTTCGCCAACGAGTTTTGCGAAGGCTTCAATCGTCTCGACAGGGACACCCGTAATCGCTGAAGCCCATACGGGCGTTTTTGATTTGAGATGTGCAGCCAATTCATGCGGCGCGTCCGTATGGTTCTCGAGATAATCCCAATCAGCGTGATTATCTCGGAAGAGAATATGCATCACAGCGCAAGCCAGTGCGCCATCGGTGCCCGGCTTCAAAATGATCGGTAAATCAGCCTGTTCGAGCGTTGCGGTCCGATAGACATCAATGGCTACGAGTTTTGCGCCGCGTGTTTTGCGGGCTTGCACGGCATGCGTCATCACATTGACTTGCGTAGCAACCGCATTAGTACCCCAAATCACAACGCAATCCGAGAGTGCCATTTCACGCGGATCAGGTCCCATGAGCTTGCCGGTTCCTGCAATGAAACCGGGCCAAGCGAGATTGATGCAGATTGTCGAATAAAATTGCGAATACCGCTTCGTATTGGTCAGGCGTTTAATACCGTCGCGTTGGACTAGCCCCATCGTACCGGCATAATGATAGGGCCAGATTGCTTCCGCCCCATAGTCGCGCTCGATGGCGTTAAAGCGCGATGCGATCGTCTCAAGTGCTTCATCCCAGGAAATGCGTTCAAATTTGCCTTCGCCTTTTTTGCCGATGCGCCTTTGCGGGTAGAGCAAGCGATCCGGGTGGTGATTGCGCTCCGCATAACGGGCGACTTTGGCGCAAATCACGCCCGCCGTATAAGTTTGCGCTTTTGAACCATAGACACGACCGATGTGATTGCCATCGAGCACTTCGATTTCGAGCGCGCAAGCCGATGGGCAATCATGGGGGCAAACGGAATGTTTGCGGGGAATGGTTGGAGCGTCGTTCATGATTTGCAGATTAGGGCGAAGCCGCAGGCGAGGCAATCGGGTCGATGTGGCAATAAAAAAACGGTGGTCCTAAGACCACCGTTTTAAATTTCAAACAAAAAAGGTCGGCTTAGCCGACGATTTCATTGCCCGCAAAGAATTGGGCGATTTCGATGGCGGCCGTCTCAGGCGCATCGGAACCATGGACGGTGTTTTCACCCACCGATTTTGCGAAGAGCTTACGGATTGTGCCGTCGGCCGCATTTGCTGGATTGGTAGCGCCCATGACTTCGCGATACTTTGCAATCGCGCCTTCGCCTTCCAATACCTGCACGACAACGGGGCCTGAGGTCATGAAATCAACGAGTTCGCCGAAGAAGGGGCGTTCCTTGTGGACAGAATAGAATGTGCCGGCCTGTTCGCGCGTCATATGAATGCGCTTTTGAGCAACAATACGCAGACCAGCCTTTTCAATGACGGCATTGACGGCACCTGTGAGATTACGGGCGGTCGCGTCTGGCTTCAGAATGGAAAAGGTGCGCTCTAGCGCCATGATCATAGTCCTTGATGAGTTATAGGAGCGGGAGCCGCTCTATAGCCGCGCCGGCGCGTCTGGTCAAAGGGATATGAGACCTGCGGCAACGGTTTCGAGCGCTTTCGGATAGAGTTGGTTTTCAATCAAAAGGACCCGCGCCGCCAATGTCTCGGGGGTATCTCCGGGAAGAACGGCGAGTTTTTCTTGTGCAACAATGGGGCCCGCATCCAAATCGGCCACCACCTGATGGACGGTGCAGCCATGAAAGGCTGCGCCATCAGCCAAGGCCCGCTCATGGGTGTTCAGGCCGCGATAAGCGGGCAGGAGCGAGGGATGGATATTGAGCAAGCGTCCCTGCCATGTATTCACAAAATCAGCAGAGAGCACCCGCATGAAACCCGCAAGACAGACAAGCGCAATATCAGCTTCCAATAATTTCTGTTGAATAGCGGCTTCGAAAGCAGCCTTCGATGTATAATCACGATGTGCAATCACACCTGTAGCGATCCCAGCTTGACGCGCGATGTCAAGACCTGGCGCTTCAGCAATGTTTGATAAGACGATGACAATCTCAGCGGGGTAGTGCGGTTCGCGCGCTGCCTTAATCAACGCCGTCATATTTGATCCGCGACCCGAAATGAGAATGGCTGTCCTAACCTTCTTCATTTTTAAAAATCGGCTACGCCGGAATAGTGGACACGCGTTGAACTATGATTTGTTGGCACCAGTTCACCAAGAAGAACAGGTAATTCACCCGCTTCACGAAGTGCAAGTTCAACCATTTGCTGATCGGCTCCGTCGCAGATCACGATCATGCCAATACCGCAATTGAAGGTTCTGAGCATTTCCTCAGAAGTTACGTTACCGGTTTGTGCAAGCCATTGAAACACGGGAAGAACTGGAATTGATGGTAGATTGATCCGAGCATCGACATCGTTTGGCAGAACGCGGGGTATATTGTCCGGAAATCCACCACCGGTAATATGCGCGAGTGCTTTGATTTTTGGCGTTTTCTTTAACGCGGCGAGGAGTGGTTTTACATAAAGACGCGTTGGAATAAGCAAGGCTTCCGCAAGGCTTATTTCCGGCGCAAAAGGTGCTGGCGTGTCATAAGCCAATTTTGAATGCTCAACGATCTTGCGCACAAGCGAGAAGCCGTTCGAGTGAATGCCGGATGATCTCAGCCCAAGAATAACATCGCCTGCTTTAATGTTTTTTTCGGGTAGCAGTGTGCCGCGTTCGGCCGCGCCAACGGCAAAACCGGCAAGGTCATAATCACCCTTTGAATAAAGACCTGGCATCTCGGCCGTTTCGCCACCGATCAAAGCGCAGCCTGATTCAATGCAGCCTTGTGCAATCCCTTTTACGATGGCTGCACCGATTGAGGGGTCAAGTTTACCGGTCGCATAATAATCGAGGAAGAAAAGTGGCTCAGCGCCCTGAACGATCAGATCGTTCACGCACATGGCAACAAGATCGATTCCGATCGTGTGATGAATACCCGACTCAATCGCAATCTTGACCTTCGTGCCAACACCATCATTGGCAGCAACAAGAATGGGGTCTTTGAAGCCTGCCGCTTTCAGATCGAACAATCCGCCAAAACCGCCAATTTCGGCATCGGCCCCCGGCCGCCGTGTGGCGCGAACCAAAGGCTTGATGTCTTCAACCATGGCATTTCCGGCATCAATATCGACGCCCGACTGCGCATAAGTGAGGCCCGGTTGTTTTTGGTCGGTCATAATTCGGAGGACTCCATAGGGTATGATCGGGTTACGCTCGGCGTGCAGGGCTTGCAAGCGCAACGCGGCCATCCCACATGCAATTTCTGTCGAAATCTCAAACCCTTTGGCGAAATGCTTCCCAATTTGATCTCCATTCTTCGTCTGTTTTTGGTCCCGCTTGTGGTTGCACTGATCATGGATGGGGATTGGACGCTCGCATTTTTCGGATTTTTACTGGCCGGCATCTCGGATGCGGTCGATGGGTTTATCGCGCGGCAGTTTGATATGCGTACCGAATTGGGCGCTTATCTTGATCCGCTCGCCGATAAAACGCTTTTAGTGTCAATTTTTGTCACTTTGGCGCTGGTGGGGCAAATCCCGGGCTGGTTGACCATTGTTGTGGTCACGCGCGATGTCATGATTGTGGGTGGGATTATTCTGGCTTGGCTGCTTGGCGCGCCTTTAGCGATGCGGCCGGCTCTCCTGTCAAAGCTGAATACGGTCGTCCAAATTGGCTTTGGCGGCATGGTTTTGGCGGTTAAGGCCTTTGATTTAATTCATCCCGACCTTGTGCATTACGGGGGATACGCCGTAGCCGCCCTAACGGCGGCTTCGATGTTGGTCTATGTGGTCCAGTGGCTGAACCATTTCTCGGACCAATCTGCATGACCTCAACTCTTCGCCAAATGCCGCTCGACCTTCCGGTTCCGGAGCGTCTTGAGGCTGAGGATTTTCTGGTCAGCCCCAGCAACGAAACGGCTTTCAGCGCGGTCGAAATATGGCCGGATTGGTCTGACACCGTTTTGATCCTCATGGGTCCGGAGGCTGCTGGTAAGTCGCATTTGGCGGCAATCTGGGCCCAAAAATCAAAAGCCTGGACCATTACGGGGCAAGATTTATTGTCAGATCAGGTGCCCTATCTTGTCTCGAAGGGGGCGTTGGTCATCGAGGATGCGGATCGGGCCGTGGACGAGCACGCGCTGTTCCATTTGCTGAATGCCAGCCGCGAGAAGGGTACTTTTGTTCTTTTGACGGCCCGAAGCGCGCCTGATCTTTGGGGGCTTAAGACCCCAGATTTGCTGTCTCGTCTCAGGTTGGCCCGGTCCATTATGATAGGCGAGCCCGATGATGCGCTTCTTGGCGCTATTCTCGTCAAATTGTTCCTTGATCGGCAGTTGATTGTTGATACCGCGTTGATCGATACGCTGAAAAACCGCATCGATCGGTCAATCGCCTCGGCGCGTGCCGCCGTCGACCGCCTCGATCGGGAGGCGCTTGCCCGGGGTCGACGGGTTAATCGGGCCCTTGCACTCGATCTGTTTGGGGTCAAGAGTACGGACGCCGATTAACCCTGTCAGACGAGGATGACTTGCCGGTTACGTGACATCTCGTGTCAAATGGGCGTCATAATTTCCTGAAACCAGCAATGGGTTTAGCAAAAAAGCACGGAGTGCGCGGGTATGCCCCATTCGAAGAAGCAAGTGTCTGTTTTATCGCGGTCGAGGTCGAGTGGCCCCCGCACGCCGGCGACGCTTGCCAAATCTCCGCGTCGTTTCATCAATCGCGAATTGTCATGGCTCCAGTTTAATCGCCGCGTACTCGAAGAATCCGCCAATACAGGGCATCCGCTGCTCGAACAACTGCGGTTTCTATCAATATCGGCGACCAATCTGGACGAGTTTTTTATGGTGCGCGTGGCCGGTCTGCGGGGACAGGTTACGTCCAATGTCGCCTCACTCTCGGAAGACGGGATGAGCCCATCCGAACAGCTTGTTCGAATTGGTGAGGATGTCGCGCTTCTTTGCAGTGATCAGCAAAGCCGTTGGCGCGATCTGCGCAAGCAACTCCATGACGCCTCTATATCGATTGTCGATGGCGATGCGCTGTCTTCAAGTGAACATCAATGGCTTGATCAATATTTTGTCGAGCAGATTTTTCCCGTTTTGACGCCTCTCGCCGTTGATCCTGCGCACCCTTTTCCTTTCATTCCCAATCTTGGATTTTCTCTTGCGCTGATTCTTAATCGCGGGACGGATGGTCGTTCACTAAATGCACTCATTCGCATTCCAAGTAAGATTGATCGGTTTATACGGTTGCCTTCCGACGAGAGCGAAGGGGAGGGACCCACGCCTCTACGATTTATTGCGCTTGAAAATACAATCGGTCTTTTTATTGGCCGCTTATTCCCTGGCTATCATGTCAAGGGCATCGGCGCATTTCGTGTGATCCGTGATTCCGATATTGAAATCGAAGAAGAGGCCGAAGATCTGGTTCGACTCTTTGAAACGGCTTTGAAACAAAGACGCCATGGTTCGATTATTCGACTCGAAGTTGATGCCTCCATGCCGGGCGAAGTACGACAATTCGTAATAGATGAATTTGTGGTAGCCCCCGATGCCGTGTTTGAAATTGATGGCATGTTGGCGCTTAATGATTTGTCGCAACTCGTTGGTGTCGATCGACCAGACCTAAAGTTTTTGCCCTATAATCCCCGATTCCCGGACCGAATTCGCGATCACGGAGGTGACTGTTTTGCAGCCATTCGTGAAAAAGATTTGATCGTTCATCATCCTTATGAAAGCTTTGATGTTGTCGTTCAATTTTTGCAACAAGCAGCACGTGATCCAAATGTTGTTGCAATCAAACAAACTCTTTATCGGACGTCGTCAGACAGTCCGATTGTAAAGGCGCTTGCCGAGGCGGCAGAAGCGGGTAAATCCGTTACAGCTTTGGTCGAGTTGAAAGCGCGGTTCGATGAAGAGGCCAATATCCGCTGGGCGCGCGATCTTGAGCGCGCGGGAGCGCAGGTCGTTTTCGGATTTATTGAACTCAAGACACACGCCAAACTCTCGATGGTTATTCGTCGTGAAGGCGGTCAATTGGCAACCTATTGCCATTTGGGTACTGGAAATTATCATCCGATCACTGCAAAAGTGTATACGGATTTATCATTCTTTACAGCTGATCCAGCGATTGCACGGGATGTCGCCCGCATATTCAATTTTATAACAGGATATGCAGAGCCAACCCATCTTGAACGACTTTCGGTTTCGCCAATTTCGTTGAAGACAACGTTGCTGAATAATATCGCTCGGGAAATTGAATTCGCCAAAGCCGGCAAGCCGGCTGCAATCTGGGGCAAGTGCAATTCACTGGTCGATCCGATGATCATTGATGCGCTTTATGATGCAAGTCAGGCGGGCGTAGAAATTGATTTGGTTGTTCGCGGGATCTGTTGCTTGAGGCCCGGTATTCCAGGCTTTTCCGATCGCATTCGGGTCAAATCAATTGTGGGGCGGTTCCTGGAGCACACGCGGATCTATGCTTTTGGAAATGGTCACGGCTTACCCCATGCCAAAGCAAAAATTTACATTTCATCAGCCGATCTGATGCAACGTAACCTTGACCGTCGTGTTGAAATTCTTGTGCCCATCCTCAATCCCACAGTACATGAGCAGGTGCTCGATCAAATCATGGTCGTCAATATGAAGGACAATGAACACAGTTGGGCCATCAATTCGGATGGCACATCGACCCGCATGCAACGCGCGGAAACTGATCCGCCTTTCAACGCGCACCGCTATTTCATGACCAATCCAAGTCTGTCGGGTCGAGGCAAGGCCCTCAAGGAATCAGGGACAAAAAATTCTCGCTCAGATTCTGCAAAGGAAAAGTCGGTCAAGTCGTGAAATAATCATGGAAGAGGGTAAGATCGCCACCGAATCAGAGCAGGTGGATGTCATGTCGAGCGAAGCTCAGGGGCGCCTTAAAATTGGGGCACCCGTTGCCATTGTGGATATTGGGTCAAATTCGGTTCGCCTTGTGGCGTATGAAGGCCTCTCGCGCTCGCCGACGCCTATTTTCAATGAAAAGGCCCTATGTGGCCTCGGCCGCGGTGTATTGGCGACCGGTTTACTGCCGGAAGACGGAATTTTGAAGGCCATCGAGGCGCTCAAGCGCTTTCGTGTACTTTGTGACATTATGGATATTGATGATGTCGAAGTGATTGCGACCGCAGCAGTACGCGACGCGAAAAACGGCAAGAAATTTCTCACTGAATGTTCCGAAATCATGCGCACCGAAGCGCAACTGATATCGGGCAAGCGAGAAGCAGAGCTTTCAGCTTTGGGCGTCGCTTATGGAATTCATCGACCCGACGGGCTTGTTGCGGATTTGGGTGGCGGTTCGCTTGAATTGATTGCGGTCAAAGAAACGGGGCTGGGCAGAGGCGTCACTCTACCCATTGGCGTTATTTCCTTGCAGGACCGGTCGGGGGGCAATCTAAAAAAAGCCCAAAAAATCATTCGGTCAGAGCTGCATGACTTGCCGCAACTCAAAGCGGCGAAGGGGCGAGCCATTTACGCCATTGGTGGAACGTGGCGCGCACTCGCGCGATTGCACATGAAGCAGCGCGGTTATCCGCTGCATGTGATGCATAATTATGTCATTCCCGTTCGGGATGCTAAAGATTTTGCATCGCTTGTTGAGCGCGTCTCGACCGACACGATCGATTCAATCGAGGCGGTATCGGCCGCGCGGCGTCCCTTGATTGCTTATGGCGCTCTCGTGCTTGAAGAGCTTATAAAAAAATGCGCGCCGCTTGACATTGTTATATCGGCGCTTGGTGTACGTGAGGGGCTTCTGTTTGAACGTCTTTCGAAATCGCAATTGAATCAGGATCCGCTGATCCGTGCGGCGCGCGATTTGAATGTCTTAAGGTCACGCTCGCCCGAGCATTGTGAAGAACTGGTGGCTTGGACAGATCGCTTCATCTCATCGACACAATTTGACGAAACGCCCGACGAAAAGCGTCTTCGGCATGCCGCGTGTTTGTTGGCGGATATAGGGTGGCGCGCGCATCCCGATTACCGCGGGGAACAGTCCCTCAATATCATTGCGAATGCGAGTTTTATTGGCGTTGATCATCCAGGCCGTATTTTTATCGCACTCGCCGTGGCCTATCGTCATATGGGGCTGGGCGATGATGAAATTAGCCCAAGATTGCGTGAACTCGCAACCAGCCGCATGTTGGATCGCGCACGGATTCTTGGTGGTGCGTTGCGCGTTGCCTATCTTCTCACGGCGGCGATGCCGGGAGTGTTAAAGAGAACGCCGATGCGCTGCACGAAAGAGACGCTCGACATTATGATCCCGAAAGAATTGACGCCTCTTGCAAGCGATCGTGTGTTTAATCGCCTTAAAAGCCTGGCGCGCATTATTGGGCGCACACCAAGGCTTGTGATCGAAAACTAATCGGCAGAACGCGGAAACGCCACAACGCGCCCTTTTGATAATGCGAGCGCTAATTGGCCATTTTTCAATTCAATCGCATATTGGCCAAACAGATCGCGACGCCAGCCCTTTAAAGCGGCAACGTCGGCATCATCATCTGCCGCAATCGCTTCGAGATCATCGACTGTCGCAATTAATTTGGCGGCAACCTGCTCTTTGTCGCATGTCATGCGGAGCAAGACTTTCAGCAATTCAACTGAGGCGGGGTTCGATGGTTTGCGCTCGCTGCGGATAATCGAAGGCAGCGAAGCTGGATCTCTCGATAGTCCCTTTTCAACCAGTGAGAGAATTTCGCCTCCCACACGCGACCGCTCGAAGCCATTTGGAATTGAGCGCAATTTTCCGAGTGCCTCAATGCTGCGCGGCGCACCGGTGGCAATATCGATAATCGCGTCATCTTTAAGAACGCGAGAGCGGGGAACGTCACGGGAGCGTGCTTCTTGCTCGCGCCATGCGGCCAACTCAATCAAGATCGCGAGATCACGTGGCTTACGCACGCGTCCGCCAAGCCGACGCCACGCATCTTCGGGATGCAATTCATAGGTAGAAGGCGAGGTCAAAATGCTCATCTCGTCGGCGAGCCATGGCGCGCGACCGGACTGATTTAGCTTCTGAATAAGCGCCTTATAAATTGTACGGAGATGGGTGACATCGGCGCGCGCATAATTGAGTTGTGCGTCCGACAGAGGTCTTTGCGACCAATCCGTATATCGGGAAGATTTGTCGATTTTGGCCTTGGCGAGATCATTGGCCAATTGCTCATAGCCCACGCTGTCGCCATAACCGGCAACCATGGCGGCCACTTGCGTATCAAAACACGGTTTCGGGATGCACCGGTCGAGAATCCAGAGAATTTCGACGTCTTGGCGTCCGGAATGGAACACTTTGACGACGTTCTCATTCCGCATCAGGGCAAAAAAGGGCGCGAGGTCGATGTCTGGGGCGAGGGGATCGACAAGGATATCCTCATCCTCACTCGCGATTTGAATAAGGCATAATTTGGGAAAAAACGTCGTCTCGCGCATGAATTCGGTGTCTACCGTCACAAATTCATGGGACGCGAGCCGGTTGCAGGCCTCGGCGAGCGTCTTTGTATCCGAAATCAAAGGCATAGAATCACAATCACTTCTGGCGAATCGACGGTCATAAAGGTTGGGTCTTACCATGAGTTCGTGCAAAAGGCGCGTCTTGGTCGGTCTCACTTGACAAAGGGCGCGGCTACATGCGTTTTCCGATGCAATTCTGGTCAAAATTCTGTTGAAATGGGGTCCTTATGCACCGCTATCGTTCGCACACTTGTGGCGCTCTCCGGGAGAGCGATGTTGGGCAAGAGGTCCGTCTTTCGGGATGGTGCCATCGTATTCGCGATCATGGCGGTGTGCTCTTTATCGATTTGCGTGACCATTATGGCCTGACCCAATGTGTCATTGATCCCGATTCCAAGGCATTCAAACTGGCCGAAACGCTACGGTCAGAATGGGTCGTCCGGATTGATGGTAAAGCGCGGTTGCGGCCAGCTGGAACCGAAAATCATGATCTTCCAACCGGCTTGATCGAAATCTATGTTTCTGAAATTGAAGTGCTCGGCGCTTCAAAAGAATTGCCATTGCAAGTTTTTGGCGATCAACCTTTCCCCGAAGAAACAAGACTCACTTATCGCTTCCTCGATTTGCGCCGTGAAAAGCTCCACCAAAATATCATGACACGTGTCGCGGTGATTGACGCCATGCGATCGAAAATGAAAGCGCAAGGGTTCAACGAATTTGCCACACCAATTTTGACGGCTTCGTCACCGGAAGGTGCGCGTGATTTTCTGGTTCCGTCGCGCATTCATCCCGGCAATTTCTATGCGCTTCCCCAAGCGCCACAACAATACAAACAGCTTCTCATGATGGCGGGCTTTGATCGCTATTTCCAAATCGCGCCATGTTTCCGCGATGAAGATCCGCGCGCCGATCGTTTGCCCGGTGAATTTTATCAGCTCGATCTTGAAATGAGTTTTGTCGAGCAAGAAGATATATTTGCTGCGGTTGAACCAGTAATCGGTGGCATCTTCCGTGAATTTGGCAATGGCAAACATGTAACGCCGTCACCATGGCCGCGCATTCCCTACGCCACATCGATGGAAAAATACGGGTCAGACAA
>CANGPA010000055.1 GCA_947455645.1 Hyphomicrobiales bacterium
CAGATCAAATCTTCCTTCGGCACTTCAGGACCGAGATAACGCACCTTCGGACCCATATCGCGATGAGTAAGCTTGAACCATGCACGCGCAAAAGCATCCGCAAATTCGGCGGGATTGTCTTTGAAACGCTTCGAGATCGGGCCATAGATTGGATCAACGCGCAGAGCCAAATCCGATGTCAGCATCATTGGTGCATGACGCTTTGAAGGATCATGCGCATCAGGAACCGTGCCTGCACCCGCGCCATCTTTCGGCGTCCATTGCCACGCGCCCGCAGGGCTCTTCGTCAATTCCCATTCATAGTCGAAGAGATTGTCGAGATAGTTGTTGTCCCACTTAACCGGGTCCTTCGTCCACGCGCCTTCAAGACCACTTGTGATCGTGTGCGTGCCGTGGCCCGGACCATAGGTGTTCTTCCAACCAAGGCCCTGTTCTTCGATGCTTGCACCTTCAGGCTCTGGTCCGACATATTTTGAGGGATCAGCTGCACCGTGCACTTTGCCGAACGTGTGACCACCAGCAATGAGCGCGACAGTCTCTTCATCATTCATCGCCATACGCGCGAATGTTTCGCGAATATCGCGCGCAGAAGCGAGCGGATCAGGCTGACCATTCGGGCCTTGCGGATTGACATAGATGAGACCCATCTGCACAGCCGCGAGCGGATTTTCGAGATCGCGATCACCTTGATAGCGCTCGTCGCCAAGCCACGTCTTTTCTTTACCCCAATAGATATCTTCTTCGGGTTCCCAAATGTCTTCACGGCCACCGGCGAAACCGAACGTTTTGAAGCCCATTGATTCAAGCGCAACATTACCAGCAAGAATCATAAGATCCGCCCATGATAATGCGTTGCCGTATTTTTGTTTGATGGGCCACAAGAGTCGACGCGCTTTATCAAGGTTCGCATTATCCGGCCAACTGTTGAGTGGTGCAAACCGTTGTGAACCACGCGAACCACCACCACGACCATCACCTGTGCGATAGGTACCAGCGCTGTGCCATGACATGCGAATGAAGAACGGACCGTAATGACCATAGTCAGCTGGCCACCACTCTTGTGAATCGGTCATCAACGCATGCAGGTCTTTTTTGACTGCTGCGTAGTCGAGCTTCTTGAAGGCTTCGGCATAATCGAATGAGTCACTCAACGGATTCGAGAGCGTTGAATTCTGATGCAGAATCCGAAGATTGAGCTGATTTGGCCACCAATCCCGGTTGGATCGTACGGCGAATGTCGCGTGGTTGGGGTTGCCATGAACCACCGGGCATTTGCCCGCCTTCGTTTCTGTACCGCTCATTCGTCTCTCCAATTTGCTTAAAAATTATGCATTCAGGGGGAATTTCAATTCGTGATGAGATACCCAACCCTGTTGTTCAGGTCATTAAGCGCCGTCCATGAGTATAGGCGCGGCGCCTTTGTGATACTTGACGTGTATCAACACTCTATTATTTGTTTAAGTTTGATTTTCTGATCACTCTGATAATAATAACTTATGAATAATCTGACGCTCCGCCAATTTCGGTATTTTCAGGCCTTGGCCCAGACCGGCCATTTCGGACGCGCGGCGGATCTGTGCGCGATTTCGCAACCCGCCCTCTCCCTCCAGATCAAGGAGCTGGAGGACACGCTCGGGGTGAGCCTGTTCGAACGCGGCGCAAGGCAGATCAGGCTCACGGCTTTTGGCGAGGGGTTCGCGCTGCGCGTCCGGGAAATTTTACGCGCGGTCGGCGAGCTTGAAGACCTCGCGCGCACGAGCAAAGACCACCTGATCGGTCGCCTACGGATCGGGATCATCCCGACCATTGCGCCTTATCTGCTGCCCGCACTTGTGAGCGATCTCAAACGCACATCACCGGATATCGACATTCATGTCCGTGAAACTTTGACTCCAAGGCTTATCCAAGAATTGACCGAAGGCCGGCTTGATACGGCGATTGTCGCCCTGCCCGTCTCAGAACCTTCCTTTGAAGAAGCGGCTTTGTTTCAGGAGCGCTTTGTGTTTGTGCGCCCGCAACGGGACGAAGGCAAACCCGTGCCGAGTGTTGAGAAACTCAAAGAGATGCGGCTTTTGCTTTTGGAAGAAGGCCATTGCTTCCGCGATCAAGCCTTGGCCTTTTGCAATTTCACAACGACACGCCCGCGCGAAACGCTCGATGGAAGTTCACTCTCCACCTTGGTGCAAATGGTGGATGCCGGACTGGGCGTGACGCTTATTCCTGAAATGGCCGTGCCGATTGAAACGCGATCGGCATCTGTTTCCATCGTCGCGTTTCGCAAGCCAGAACCGACGCGAACCATCGGCATGATCTGGCGTAAAACCAACCCGCTTGCACCCTCCTTACGGGAGTTTGCCGAGACCATTCGCAAAACGGCTGAAGATTTACGCACGCGCCATCATATCAAAAAGCGGTGAACGCATTTCATGACCCGAGGGTCATCTGATCCGGCGCGATACCCACCTACAAAAACATAGTCGCTTTTGATACAGCGCAAAGACCCATGCCCGTGAAGGCCTAAGCTCAACCACAAGCCAAGCCTATCTGTTTGATCGGTTTAAGCGGGTTTGGCTTTTATGGGGAGGCTTTCATGCGCTATTCTCTTTTCATCTCTATCGTTACGGGTGGACTTATGCTTTCGGGTAGCCTTGCTCAGGCCGAAGACATCGAAGCAGGCAAAACGCTCTACACAAATAATTGCCAGAGATGCCATGGTGCAAAAGCGCAAGGTGGTGTGGGGGCAAAACTTGCCGGGGACGCGACCAAATGGGAATTAAGCGCGTTCAAAAACGCGGTTCTTAATGGTGTTGATGACGAAAACCACAAGCTCAAAAAACCGATGCCGCTGTTTGGAACCGTCGGCCTCACAAATCCTCAAGGCAAAATTCCCGATGATGCGGATCTCGAAAACATCTTCGCTTATATCAAAACCTTTGCGAAGAAATAACGCCTGTAAAAAAGCATTGTGCGTGAAGCAACGCCGCGCGTCATGATTAAGCCGGTGTAAGAAACCGATGTAACAAACCGATGTAACAAAGCGCAACACGCGCTTTGTTACTTTATCGCTCTGCATAGCGATCAACGACGAAAGGGCGCGGTGGCTTCAACCCATTCGCGTGTGCGTGCTTCGGGATCAGCATTCGTCAGAATATCCGTAATGACACAGGCGCTATCGGCACCCGCACGCAAGACAAGCGGCGCGCGTTCAGGCGTAATGCCGCCGATCACCACAAGCGGCAGATCACCAATCGCTTTTTTCCAAATACCGATGCGCTCAATGCCCTGTGGCGGATAGCTCATTTTTTTGAGCAATGTTGGCCAGATCGGTCCGAGTGCGATGTAATCGGGATCAAGGGCAAGCGCTTTGTTGAGTTCTTCCGGCGTATGAGTTGAAAGTCCGATGCGAATGCCCGCACGCTTAATCGCCGCAATATCGGCGACCTCCATATCTTCCTGACCAAGGTGGATGAAAGAACAGCCTTCATCCATCGCGGCTTGCCAAAAATCATTGATGATCAAGGTCGCGCCATATTGCGCGCAGAGAGTCTTGGCGCGCAAGATTTCATGGGTAATTTCCCCTTGGCTTTTGTCTTTCATGCGTAATTGAACAGTCTTTACGCCCTGCGGCAAAAGGCGTTCAAGCCACTGCGATGAATCAACAAGAAGATAAAACGGATCAAACATGTCAGGACTCCGAAAAAGCCAAACCGAGAACCGGTGTGGATGGTACCGCCATATCGCGCGCTTCCATCGCCCCGGCATGATAAGAGAGACGACCCGCATCAACCGCGCGTGCAAAGGCTTCCGCCATTTTTACCGGATCGCCCGCTTTAGCGACCGCCGTATTGAGCAACACGGCATCATAACCCATTTCAAGAGCCGCCGTTGCATGTGAGGGAAGACCGATCCCCGCATCGACCACAAGCGGTATTTTTGGAAAATGGGCGCGCATGGTTTTCAATGCAAAGACATTGTTCAACCCTTTACCCGATCCGATAGGTGCACCCCAAGGCATCAATACTTCACAGCCGACCGAGAGGAGCTTTTCACCAACCACCAAATCATCCGTCGTATAAGGAAAGACTTTGAATCCTTGCGACACCAATTCGCGTGCGGCTTCAACAAGACCAAACACATCGGGCTGTAATGTATCAGCATGGCCGATGACTTCGAGTTTGATCCAATCCGTATCAAACACGTCACGCGCCATTTCCGCGGTGGTCACAGCCTCTTTGACCGAATGACATCCGGCGGTATTGGGCAACACACGCACATTCAAGGCTTTGATCAACTCCCAAAACGCTCGGCCATTTTTTCCGCCGGTTGATTCACGCCGCAAAGACACGGTGACAAGATCGGAGCCTGACGCCTTGATCGCATCCGAAAGAATGGATGGCGACGGATATTGCGCGGTGCCCAGCAAAAGACGTGAGGTGATGGTTTCACCATAAAATTGCACTTGATCGTTCACCCTCACCCTCCCTGCATCGGAACAAGAATTTCGATGCGGTCACCTTCTGCCAGATGTGTGTCTTGCCGATCACGCTTGCGCACAACCATCATATTGCGCGCGGTGGCCACCGGCATATCTTCATAGCCCATTTCGATCAAAAGATCGGCAATGGTTTGCGCTTTTGTCTCTATCTTCTCGCCATTGACGATGATCATCACCGCTCAACCTCCGGAAATATCTTGCCTTCTACGATGATTTCAGCGGCGCGGCGTGCGATGGCCGGCGCTCCGAGATAGCCGTGGCGGTAAAGTCCGTTCAAACGGAGAATCTTTCCATCACGCCGAATACGCGGCAAATTGTCGGGAAAAGCGGGCCGCACATCTGTGCCGGTTTCCAAAATTTCTGCTTCACCAAAAGCCGGGTGAAGCGCGTAAGCGGCATTGAGCAATTCAACCATGGAACGTGCTGAAATACGGCTTTGATCGCTGCTTTCAATCATCGTCGCTCCCACCATAAAATGATGGTCATCGCGTGGCACAATATAAACGGGTATGCGCGGATGAAGGAGCCGCACGGGGCGTGCAAGTGTGATTTCCTTGGTGCGCAGAATGAGCATTTCACCCTTCACACCCCGCAAATCGGGAAGCACATCGCGCGCTTCATATCCACGACAATCCAGCACGTGATCAGACGCAATCGCCTCCGGTGCGATGGCGGTTTGCATGTGGAATTGAACTTTGAAGTCCGTTTCAAGGGTCTTGCGTAAAAAGGCCAGTGCTTGTCGCGGGTCGAGATGCGCTTCTTCACCAAAATACAAAGCGGTTTCGAAACGCTCGGCTAAATCAGGCTCAAGTGCCGCGATCCGCTCGCGCGCAATCCATTCAAATTGAGACGTGCGCGCCGCAAAGCGCTTGAGATCGGGTGTGTCGCGTGGCGGAGCGACCACGAGACTGCCTTTATTGATGACATTTGGAAAATGCGTGCGCCAATAGCTCAGCGATTCAAGACCCAATTCACCAATCAAGGGTTCAGCGCTTTCCATCTCGCACCAGAGGGCGAGCATGCCGCCCGCCCACCATGAACAGCCCTGCCCCGATTGCGCGCGTTGCTCATAGACCGTGACGGATTGACCGCGCAGCGCGAGCGCATGCGCGGTCGTCAAACCCATCACGCCAGACCCAACAATCGCAATCGTTTTCGTCATCCGTTTTCTCAGGCCTTATTGCTGAATTGCGATAAAAGTTTCGCGATCACGAATGATACGATGAGGCTTGGAAGCGCACTGCCCCAATCCGGTGCCCAAAGCGCAGCACCATGATAGGTGGCCACACCGATGATCCATGCCAAGACCGGAACAAGATTGATCGGTGCAAGCGTGGCTTGGTGATGTGAAGCAGAACGGATCTGCGCATAATTGGCAAGGATCACACCGAAAAGCGGCACGAAGACCGAACTCAACATCAAGAGAAACGGCTCGATCGATTGCATGGGCAGAACCGATGCAATCACAATCGAGACAATGCCCAAGACGATGCCGCGCGATTTGAGCGAGAAGCCTTCAACGAGACGCTCAGAGCTCACCGCACCCGAATGAAGATCACCATAGGCATTATCAAGCTCATCGAGAATGATGAGTGACAAAGCAATCAACCCAAATTGAGCGAGCAACAAGCCGGTGACGAGATCATCACCCGGCTGATTGAGAATAACGAGAACACCGAGCGCATAGCACCAGATATTCGCAATCACATAACCAAGAAATGTTCCGTTTTGTGCGCCTGTGGCACTGCGCCCATAACGTGCATAATCCGCAACCAGCGGAAGCCATGAAATCGGCATCGCAATGACGAGATCAACGCCCGACCAGAAGCTCATCTCGCCCGTGCCTGTGGCGCTAAACAATTCCGACCAGCCTTTGGCCGCTGATGACGACACAAAAGCATAAGTGAGCCACAGCAAAGATAAAACAACCAAAGGCAATCCGATGCGCGACAAGAAGCGACGCACGAGGCTGGTCATGGAACCGAGCATCAAGAGGAGCAAAATGCCGCCCCACAGCGCGGTTGTAAGCGGTGCGGCCCATATGCTCTCAACACCGGTCCATTGTTTGAACACGGCCACGCTGCTGTCGCGCATGATGGCAATTTCAAACGCGGTCCAGCCGAGAAGCTGAATGACATTCAATACGACAGGCACTTTTCCAAAAGCGGAGCCGAAGGCGAGTTCGATCAAGCCGGCTGAGGATTGTCCGGTCTCCTGACCGAGTCGCGCGGTGGTGGCGAGAATCGCAGCGCCGAGCACTGAGCCGATAATGATCGCCAAAGCGGCCATGCCGGGGCTGAGGCCGGGCATGAGATAGGCGCCGACTTGCATGACCAAGAGGCCAACGCCGAGGCTGAACCACAGCGCCATTTGGTCTCGGAAGCCAAAGACGCGCTCATGGGCGGGGATGGAGGGAGCGGTATTTTGGGCGGAAGCTGCCATTGTGATCGTCCTTTTTGATCGCATTGGCAGGAAAGCGGTCCGAAGGCGCCGGATATGACCGACAACTTGTTGGGCTTCCCTGCGCGAGGATTACCTCATTCAGGTTCAAAGGGTGTGTTCTCAGCCACGCCTCCAGTCCCGAAGGACCAAAGGGCGCAGCACCCCTAGCGAGCACGGAGGGCGAGTCGGGAAAGCCCGATCTCCATCCGTGAAAATAATTTTCTGCCAAGGGCGGCCGCCCCTGTCAAGCGGTTCAAAAACGGAGGCGGTCTCGCCTGTCCCGGCCCAAAAGCGCGACCAGACCGAGAAAGATTGAATTTAAGGGGCCTGCCCCGTTATGGTTCCGGCGCTTTTGAACATGCGGAATTGAAGAAGGGGCAAACCATGCGCGGGATCAAAATTGAAGAAGCCGAATTGCGCATTGTGCGATTGCCGCTGTTAAAGCCCTTCACGATTTCAACCGGCACGATGCATGACAAAATTTTTCCGCTGCTGATTTTGCGCGGTGAAGGATTTGAAGGTTATGCGGAGAGCGTGGTCGATCCTGTACCCGATTACCTCGACGAAACAATTGCCGGCGGCATGATGCTGTTGCGTGATGTCTTTCTGCCGCAAGTGATTGGCAAACGCTTTGAGCATCCCGCAGCGCTTGATCCGATTCTCACTCCGTGGCGTGGTCACTATATGACGAAGGCCGTCATCGAGATGGCGTTTTATGATCTTTATGCCAAGGCGCTCAACCAGCCTTTGAAAACGCTGATTGGTGGATCGGGTGATCGGGTAAATGTCGGCGTCTCCCTCGGCATTATGCCGCTCGAAGAAACGCTGGCAAAAACCGATGACCATCTCGCCCAAGGCTATAAACGCATCAAGCTCAAAATTATGCCGGGCCATGATGTCAAACTGGTTGAATTGGTGCGCCAACATCATCCCGCTATTGCACTGAGCGTTGATGCCAATAGTTCCTACACGCTTGCGGATATTAATTTAATGCGTGCGCTTGATTGTTTCCGCATGGATTATATCGAGCAACCGCTCGCTCATGATGATTTGCATGATCATGCGACGTTACAGAAAGAAATCATCACGCCGCTTTGTCTCGATGAAAGCATCCGCACCGCAGCCCATGCGCGTAAGGCGCTACAAACTGACGCCACACGCGTAATCAATATCAAAGTCGGGCGCGTGGGCGGCTATGGCGAAGCTATCCGCATTCATGATTTGGCCGAGTCATTTTCAGTGCCCGTCTGGTGCGGCGGCATGCTCGAGTCGGGCATTGGCCGCGCGCATAACATTCATCTGTCGACCTTGCGCAATTTCAAAAAACCGGGCGATACATCAAGCGCAAGCCGCTATTTTCCGCGCGACATCATTCATGAAAAACTTGAAACCGAAAATGGCACAATGGCGGTGCCACAAGGTACCGGTATTGGTGTGTCACTGGATTGGGATTTCCTCGAAACGGTTACGCTGTCCAAAGAGATTTTCAAAGCGTGATGAGCTCTGATCACACAAAGCGCTTTGTCAAACGCTTTATACTGGCGTGTGTTTTGATTGTTGGAGCGCCTGCAAGCGGCGCGATCGGATGGGCAGCCTTTCTGCGCTTGAGTGGCAATGTGCATCAACTCGGTCATGAGCCGGTCTATCGTTCGGCGCAATTGTCTTCATCCGCGCTTGAGAGCGTAATCAAAGAGCATGCGATCAAAACGGTGCTTAATCTGCGGGGCGCGCAACAGAATGCCGCGTGGTATGATGCCGAGCGGGCGACAACGGCCCGATTGGGCGTGACGCATCTTGATCTGCCGCTCTCGGCCAATGAAGAACCGGATGATGCAAAGCTCGATCATCTCCTCGCCACGATGCGCGACGCTGAAAAACCATTGCTCATTCATTGCGAAGCGGGGGCGGATCGATCAGGTCTCGCATCCGCGCTTTATCGGCGCTTTGTCGAAGGCGTTTCTTATGAAAAGGCCGCAGAGGAACTCTCGTTCCGCTACGGCCATTTTCCGTGGTTGATCAGCAAGACCGGCGCGATGGATCGAACCTTCGCGCGCCGCGCTGGCGTGTCGCCTTGATTACGCGGCGTCGCGAGAAACGACGCGGCGCTTCACAAGCTCAACAGAGGCAATCGTCAACGCGATCTTCAAGGCTTCAGCGGGCAAGAACGGCAAAACGCCAACCGCAAAGGCTTTTTCAACGCCGATCAGCGCGGAGAGCCACGCAAGGCCCAAGCCCATGATCAACGCATCACCGAGAAGAATGATCAAAGCGGTTGAGGCGAAAGAGCGATTCAAACCGCGCGCGAAGGCGAAAGAGATGAAGAGCGCAGAGACCAAAAAGCCCGCGAGATAGCCGCCTGTCGGGCCCGCCATATAGTGGATAGGATCCGCCATCGGAATATTCGACGCAAACACCGGCAAGCCCACAGCGCCTTCGATGAGATAAAGCGCAACGGTCGCGCCTGCGACCCGCAGACCCGCATGCGCGCCCAGCATCAATACGACGAAGGTCTGCATGGTCATCGGCACAGGCCAGAACGGGACTTGCACCTTGGCCGAGATCGCAAGCAACACGGAACCGAGAACCACAAGCACCGCATCACGGGCGAGGCTCGGGCGCGCGGCGAAGCTACGCAGGGGGGCGAAAGCAGTTTGCATCGGGTAAAACTCCCTCAATCAATCATAAAACGGACGATCATAAAACGAACCGCCGAAGCGGCTCTTGAAACCGCGCCCACCTTACACAGGCACGGTCTGCCTTCAAGTCTCAGCTTCAAGTAGCCCTTGCACGCCCCCTGCCAAATCCGGTTTTGGATCCGGTTTAGAGGGGTTTATGCATCAGCCGCCGCACGATAATGGGCGCGGCGATGGTGATGACGAGCAACAAGCCGATCAGCACATTGATGACAATGCCCGGCACATTCATGAGCGAGAGGCCGAAGGTCGCCAGCCCCAAAACAAAGACGGAAAGAACCACGCCCGGAATTGAGCCAATCCCGCCGGCAATGGAGACGCCCCCTAAAATCACCATCGTGATGATGTCGAGTTCCCAGCCCAAGCCGATATTGGGCCGCATCACGCCGATGCGTGCCACGAGCAACGAGGCACCAAGTCCCGCAAACAGTCCCGACAGTGTGAAGAGCGCGAAGCGAAGCCGATCAACCCGAATGCCGGAGAATTTCGCCGCAACCGGATTGGCCCCAATCGCAAACAGACGCCGCCCTGTTGCCGTTCCATGCAAAAATAATCCAAACAAAATCGCCATGACGATGAAGATCAAAAACGACAAAGGTGTTGGCGGCATATTGATTGCGTAAGACTGTCCGAGATCGAGAAAGCCTTGCGGATAATTTGTGAGCGCTTGATCGCCCACGGTCACCTGCGCGATGCCGCGAAAAAGCGACATGGTGCCGATGGTGATCACAATCGAGGGCACACCGGTGCGCGTGACCAGCGCGCCATTCACCATGCCGCAGAGAAGCCCCACGACAAGGCCCGTTGCGAACAGCACTGTGGTCCCGAATCCCAAATCACCCATTGTGCCGATGGCCAAAGCCGCGACCGCAATGATGGCGCCAACCGACAAATCAATTTCACGCACCAAGATCAGCAAGGCCATGGGCAAGGCCATGATCGCTTTTTCGGAAAAATTATAGGTCGCGTCCGCCAGATTATAGAGATCGAGAAAATAGGGTGAGATCGCCGTGTTAAAAAGGATCACCGCACCCAAAAGCAGAATGAGGATCGTTTCCCACCGCAATATGATATCTGAAATGCGGCGCGGCGGACGATCAAGGACGTGATACCGCGTCTCTGTTTTATCAATCATGCTCATGCCTGCCCCCGTGCCGCTGCACGCCGCGCTTCCGGCAGAATGAGCTTATCGGGTCGCGTTTCAGCTCGCGCATTGATGATGACTGCGGCAAGAATAACGGCACCCGAAATCGCCATTTGCCAGAAGGGTGAAACCTGCATCACCGGCAATGAATTGACGATCACACCGATAAACAAAGCGCCGAGCAACGTTCCCGTCACCGTTCCAACACCGCCGCCAATCGACACACCACCAATGACGCATGCCGCAATGACGGTGAGCTCATAGCCCACGGCGATTTCGGAATAGGCAACGCCATAGCGTGCAACCCACAGATAGCCGGAGAGGCCGGCCACCGCACCCGCAACAGTGTAGACAAATAATTCCGCACGGCCCTGATCAATGCCGCAATAGCGCGCGGCAACCGGATTGCCGCCCACGGCAAACAGACCACGCCCCATGCGCGTGCGCGTCAGCACAACAGCGATGATCAGTGCGATGAGCGCGGCCAGCCAAAACACCGTGTTCAATCCCAAAAATTCGATTTTCGGAAAGCCCGCAAATGTCTCACTCATCTCGCTCGCATTCACCTGCTTGCCGCCAGCGAGCACAACAATCGAACCGCGATAAATCGCAAGCGTGCCGAGCGTGACCACAATCGGCGGAATTTTAAGCCATGAAATCAGCGTGCCATTGATGAGGCCCAAGCCTGCGCCAACGATGAGCGCAACAAGAATATAAAGCGCGGGCGAAAGATTGGGGTAAACCTCATTCACCATGCCCACAATCATGCCGGTCAAAGCGAGATTGGCCGCCACCGACAAATCAATACCGCGCGTGAGAATGACAAGCATTTGCGCAAGCGCCATCATGAACAAAAAGCCGGTATCGTTCAAAACGCCGATGAGCGAGTCAGGCGTAACGAATGCCGGCGCGCGGATGCCGATGCCCACCACCATCAACGCAATGATGAGCGCCAAAACGGCTTCACGATATTTCAAGAAGATGCTCATGCGGCCTCCGCCTTCGCGCCGGTTGCCGCCGCAACGATTTTTTCGGCCGACCAGTTTCTTCGGGCAAATTCTTCAACAATGCGCCCTTCATGCATCACGAGAATACGATCGGCCAACCCCATGACTTCCGGTAATTCTGATGAAATCAAAATGACCGCCAAGCCTTCTTCTGCGAGTTCGCCGATGAAATCATGCACAGCGGCTTTTGAGCCGACATCAATGCCCTTGGTCGGTTCATCGAGGATGATGATTTTAGGCTTTGTGGCGAGCCATTTTGCAATCACCACTTTCTGCTGATTGCCGCCGGATAATTCACCAAGCCTTTGCTCCCAATGCGCGGCCTTCACCGAGAGGCGCGTGCCGAGCCTGCGCGTGGCATCCAGTTCCGACGGGCGTTTCAAAAACAAACCGCGCACATGGTCGAACAAGGACGCCAATGTGGTGTTTTCGCGAATGCCAAGCGGCAACACAGCGCCCTGCACTTGCCGATCCTCCGGCACATAGGCAATGCCTGCATCGATCGCCTCAATGGCGCTTTGCAAGACAATCTCTTGGCCATTCAGTTTGATATTGCCGCGGGTGATTGGCGAAATGCCGAAGAGCCCCTGCATCGCCTCAGAGCGGCCCGCACCCACGAGACCATAAAGCCCTAAAATCTCGCTTTTGTGCAGCGAAAAACTCACATCGGCATATTCGGTTGCGTTGGAGAGGTCTCTCACATCAAGCACCACATCACCGATCGCGATGTCACGCTTGGGGAAGACTTGCTCAATCGGACGGCCCACCATCATACGCACAAGATCAGGCTCGGTGACGTCTGACATCAGGCCGTCGCCGACTTTCTCGCCATCCCGCAAACAGACAAACCGATCCGCAACGCGGAAAATTTCATCAAATTTATGGGAGATAAAAACAATCGCGCGGCCTTGCGCTTTGAGCTGCGCGACAAGACGGAAGAGATCATCAATTTCATGCCGCGACAATGCGGCAGTTGGTTCATCCATAATGATGACACGCGCCTCATGGGAGAGCGCACGCGCAATCTCGACCATATGTTTTTGCGCGACCGAGAGTTGTTTGACTTTCATCTCGGGTGCGAAATCCGCGTCGATCCGCTTCAAAAGTTCAGCCGCGGTTTGATTGACCGATTTCCAATCAATGAGACCGGCGCTCGTGACCGGCATATGGCCCGTGAATATGTTTTCGGCCACGGTCAACTCATCAAACATCACCGTTTCTTGATGAATGGCGACGATACCGGCGCGCCATGAATCACGCGGTGATGGAAACACGCAATCGCGCCCGTCAACCGTCACGCGGCCTTCGTCGGGCGCGTAAATGCCGGTGAGAATTTTTACAATGGTGGATTTGCCCGCACCATTCTCGCCAATCAGCGCGGTCACTTGGCCAGGATAAAGATCAAACGACACATCCGACAGCGCACGCACGCCGGGAAATGTTTTTGACACCGCATGAAGCGACAAAATGGAGGGGGAAGCGGCCATTGTTGTTATGAGATCACATCAAAATAAACGGCGGACATG
>CANGPA010000056.1 GCA_947455645.1 Hyphomicrobiales bacterium
CAAAGATATTCCGCACCACCACGAATACCGATTTGGATCACGCGCTCGGGATCAAGAACGCCATCAAGCACCGCTTTGCGGAAGGGGCCGCCATGATGGAATTTCGATCCTTCATAAGGTCCTGATGTATCGCAATGCGCATCAATATGAATCATCGCGACGGGCGCTTTGCGTCCAACCGCTTTCAAAATTGATCCGGTGATCGAATGATCACCGCCGCACGATACCGGAACAACACCCGCATCGAGCACGAGATTGTAATAGGCCTCCAAATCCTCATGGCAAGATTCGAGCGAGTAACGCGAGCGGAACGGCACATCACCGACATCGGCGACACGAAGCGAGGAGACCGGCATACGCCGCAGCACATGTTCATAAGGCCCGACGCGTTCCACCGCGCGCACCGCGCGCGGTCCTAAGCGGGCGCCTGCGCGATTCGTAACACCCAGATCCATCGGCACGCCGATCAGCGCCACATCAAGGTCTTTAAACGAATCAGCATAAGCATCCGGCCGATAGGGAGCGCCGCAAAACGTCGCAGGTTCGGCAAAGGGCCATTTCCGCCGTTCGCCAGAAAACACCGTATCCGCCACGCGACGAAATTCGGGATCGAATATGTCGCCCCCTGAGGCATTCGCATATTTTGCCCGAAGGGCCTCAAGTTTCTTCGCATCCGCCATGGTCTGTCCCCGCTCCTCCAACCCTCTCATCGATAAAGGATTAGCGTGGCGCTTTCAAATCATGACACCGTCAAGCGGTGTGCATGGCAAATTGACGCAACGCCTTCGTCTCCCGATCGCGGCCGAATTGCCGACACCGCGCGGCTTCGCTAAGACTCACATCAAGAGTCATGCGCGCCGTCACTTGATTGCACCGTATGAGGATAAACCGGGTAAAAGAGTTTCGAATGACACCGTTCAATTCCCTAGTTCGCGATACGGGATCGCCCCCCATCCCTGAGGCTCAAGCCTGGGCGCGCCGCTATCAGGGCGCAAGCGGACCACTCATTGATCTTTCACAGGCCGTGCCCGGCTATCCACCCCATCCCGATATGCTGCTACATTTGGGCACAGAAGCCGCGACACTGGCCGCGGCAAAATATGGCGACATCTATGGCGATGAGTCACTGCGTACAGAACTCGTGGCCGACATTAATCAGCGCTATAGTGCAAAAATATCACCCGACGAAATCGCGATCACATCCGGCTGCAATCAAGCCTTTGTGTTGACGCTGATGGCGCTGGCTAAAGCAGGCGACAATGTTATTCTGCCAGCGCCTTGGTATTTTAATCACCAAATGACGTTGAATATGCTCGGCGTCGAGCCGCGCGCATTACCATGCCATGCGGATCAGAACTTCGTTCCAAACCCGGACGATGCAGCACGCCTCATTGACAAAAATACCCGCGCCCTTGTTTTGGTAACACCCAATAATCCAACCGGAGCAATCTATCCCAGAGAAACACTCAACGCATTTCTCGCGTTGGCAAAGCAAAAAAACATTTGGCTCGTGATTGACGAAACCTATCGTGACTTTTTGTCACTTGACTATGGCACGCCACACGACCTCTTCTCACAAGAGGGTTGGCAAGACACGGTTTTATCGCTCTACAGCTTTTCCAAAGCCTATTGCATTCCGGGGCATCGCGTTGGCGCCATCATAGGCGGTCGCGCCATACTTGATGAAATCGGCAAAGCGATTGATTGCGTTCAAATCTGCGCGCCGCGCGCCGCACAAGCGGCACTCACTTGGGCCATTCCGGCACTCACTGCTTGGCGTCAAGACAACACACGTGAAATAGAAAAACGGGCAAAAGCCTTCAAAGCCGCCATCGCCGCTTCGCCCGGGTGGCGCCTTCTCTCAATCGGCGCCTATTTCGCCTATGTTGCGCATCCGTTCCGCGGCCTTGCGGCGCAGGCGATCGCAGAACCTTTGGCTGAAAAGCGCGGCGTTCTTGGTTTACCGGGCGCCTATTTTGGCCCCGGTCAAGACGACCACCTTCGTCTCGCTTTTGCCAATGTGGGTGTCGACCTGATCGAGCAAATTCCTTCGCGCCTCAAAGACTTTGTACCTTAGTGATTTTTTCCAAACCGATTAACGGATTTGAACCATGAAACGCCTGTCGATCCCTGTTGCGCTTCTGTCTCTCATTCTCCTGGGGTTGAGCCTGAGTGAGAAAAGGACCGACATGATTGGTCTTGTGATTGTCGGGGCTTTGCTTGCGGTTTCAACTTGGCGCTCAGCCTATATCTCGCGCTTCTTGCAAATTTTTGCCGCAATTTTTGCGAGTGAATTTATACTCTTCGGTGCCATTTTAACTTTGGCCGATTATGAATTGTGGCCTGAAACCCTCGCCGCTGCCCTGCCTCCGGATAGTTTACCCATCACCGTCGGTGTGTTCGGTCTCATCATTCATGTCATCTCTTACATTCCGGGCATTGCCGCGATTACGCGCATCGGGGATCGCTATTTCGACGGTCATACAAAAGTCACCGTCAGGCCTTGGCCTTTGCCTGCGTTCACAATCCTTGAGCAAACACTCTCGCGCGGCTTTGTCAGCTTTTTGGTTATCATCAATCAAGCACAAGTTGGCATCTCGGTACGTCTTTCATATTTCAACCGCGATTGGTTCAACGCGCTTGAGGAAAAAAATGGCGAACTTTTTTGGCGCCTGCTCTATACGGTTTTCCTATTTTGGGCGCTCATTTACATCGTTTCGGCGATTGTTGAATATGTGATCCAATCGCAATTGATGATCCGTTGGCGGCGTTGGCTGACTGAGCGCTATATCGGGGATTGGCTTGGTGATGGAAGTCATTATCGGCTCGCCTTGCAAGGCGGCACTGCAGACAATCCCGATCAGCGCATCGCTGATGATGTCGATATGTTCATCAGCCGCACGTATAATCTGTCGATCTCTTTGATCGCGACGATCAGCTCGCTTGTGTCATTCTCGATCATTCTTTGGACAATCTCGGCCAATTTCACCATTCCCGGAACCGACATCGCCATTCCGGGCTTTTTGTTTTGGGTCGCTTGTCTTTATTCAGGACTTGGCACGCTGGCGACACATTTCATTGGCCGTCGACTCATCACGCTCTATTTCGATCAACAAAAATATGAAGCCAGTTTCCGCTTTTCCCTCGCCCGCCTGCGTGAATATGCGGAGCAGGTTGCGCTGTTAAAGGGTGAGCCCACAGAAAACACACTGCTGATGGGCCGCTTTGGCGATGTCATTAGAAATTTCCTCCGTATTGTTTCGGTGAGAAAAATTCTCATGGCCTTCACAGCCTTCTATGGCCAGATCAGCCCGTTCATTCCTTACATGGTTGCGGCGCCATTTTACTTTCTTGGTCGGATTCAATTGGGTGTCTTAACGCAAACGGCCAGTGCATTTGGACGTGTTGAAGGGGCGCTGAGTTACTTTATCGATGCCTATACATCGGTGGCTGACTATCTCTCGGTTGTGCGACGTCTCACGAGTTTCGATGCGGCCATTGAATCGGCGCGCTTGTTGGGCACATCGGCCCCGCGCATCGAACGCATCACACATGCGGGAACCGATATCCGTGTTGATGGACTGAAAGTCGCGCTTCCGAATGGAGCGACCATTCTTGAGGCGGACCTCGTCTTCCGCCAAGGGGAGTCGGCTTTAATTTCAGGTCCATCAGGCTCGGGTAAATCGACACTGTTGCGTGCCATTTCTGGAATCTGGCCTTTTGGCGAGGGCGTCGTCGCTTTGCCCGAAAACGCTACGCTGATGCTGTTGCCGCAAAAGCCCTATCTGCCCCAAGGACCTTTGCGCGCCGCCATCGCCTATCCGCAATCTCCGACCCACTATTCAGATGAAGCACTTGCTGCCGCATTAACACTCGCGGGGCTCGGCAAATTGGTGTCGGCGCTCGAGGATGAATCAAATTGGGCGCAGCGCCTATCAGGCGGTGAACAACAACGGATTGCGATTGCCCGTGCCTTGCTCGCAAAACCCGATTGGCTCTTCCTTGATGAAGCCACAAGCGCGCTAGATGAAGAAAGTGAAAGCCGCCTTTATGAAGCGTTGAAAATCAATCTGTCTAATACGAGCTTCATCTCGATCGGACACCGCTCGACGCTCAAAGCGTTTCACACGCGGGCCATCCGGATGGAGCCAAGCGAAAAGGGAGTGCACCGCGCCAAAGAAATATAAATCAAGCGGCCAAATTTGAGCGTCGGCTTAAATGAAATTCGAGAGACTGCAAAAGAAAAGCGGGTGTTGATCAGAACAACGCTCGTTCGAATTTCAACTCACCCGATTGTCCGACAAGGGTCAAACCGCCGTCGCGCTCTTCCCATTTTCCGGCTGTGCGCAACGCCAACAGATAGGCTTTCTCTAATTCCATTTCGGCTTTGCCACATTCTTTACGGGTAAGCGCAAGCGGTCCAACCGCAATCCCCTGATTTTTCATAGGATAGGCCACAGCGGAAAATGTATTACAGCCGCCAAAGCCGCGCATGCGCAGCTGCGCATCAAGCTGAAGCGTCGGTTGATTGAAGCCTACCGATTTTCCGTTGAGCGCCACGAGCACCCATTGGACACCGACAGGAAACTGCTTGGGTTGAAGGGAGGTCGGCACACCCGGCTTTTTCTCAGGTTGAGGCGCGTCCTGCGCTTGGGCTGCGGACATCGCACCGATCATCAAGGCAAAGCCAGCAAACACAACGCGACGCATCGCCCATCCTTTTTGAAAAGACCCTTGTAAAAACCGGCTTTTACTCAACCACATCGTTAGCCTCTCACGCAAGGCGTGCCTCCAGCCGGTCTGCCAGAGCATTGGACGCGGTGAAAACATAATCGAGATGCGCAACGGAAACGCGCGCCGCGCCTTCCCCAATCAGCCATTCACTTAAAGCGAATACTTTCTTTTTCGGGCAATGGAACGCCACCTCGTCATCTTGGGCGGCAACGACAACCACGTCAAATTGCGCCTTGGCCCGATGAGCAAGGTCCTGCGGCACTGTCTGAAACGCCGCACGCACCGCACGGCTCACACGCGCCTCTTCTTCTGCCGCTATCCGCGCGAGAATAGACCGCGCGACCCGGCGTTGCGTCTCTGTCCATTGCGCCGCAAGAGATGCAACGAGATTGGCCTCGCTTTTCAGCATCGTGCCATCATCAAGCACTTTGAGCGCGTTGGCTTGCAAGGTCGCACCCGTCGTCGTGATATCGACAACCAGTTCCGCCGTTCCTGCGGCAGGCGCACCCTCGGTCGCACCAAGACTTTCAACAATACGGTAATCGGTTACGCCATGTGTCGCAAAAAAACGGCGCGTCAAATTGATATATTTGGTAGCCACGCGCATCTTGCGACCATGACGATGACGAAACGCCGATGCCACATCTTCAAGATCCGCCATTGTCCGCACATCAATCCAAGCTTGCGGCACAGCCACAACCACATTGGCATGGCCAAACCCTAACGGGGCGACCAATTCGAGCCGCTGGTCGGCATCCGCAATGGATTCGCGAATGAGGTCTTCACCGGTAATTCCAAAATGCGCCCCGCCACTGGCAAGTTCACGGGCAATTTCTGAGGCCGAGAGAAACAACACTTCGACATCCGGCATACCTTCAATCGCACCGCGATAGTCGCGTGCGCCGCGGGATTGAACAAGGTTCAGACCGGCACGCGCAAAAAACGCGAAAGCATTTTCTTGTAAACGCCCCTTTGACGGGATCGCAATCAGCAGCGGCGTTGAAGAACGGGTTGCGTTCATGAACGGCCTCCCTTGATGCGATCAAGAAACACCGCACATCCCACCGCCGGAATCATATCCGAAGCACCAAGCAAATGGAGCAACCGATCGTAACGCCCACCGCCCACAAGCACGCGCGAATCTGCTTTGCGGCGAATTTCAAAGACGGCACCGGTGTAATAATCCAGATTGCGTCCAAAACGGGCGGAGAACAAAATATCAGACACCGGCAAACCGCAGGCGGCATAAAAACCGGCGCGCGTATCAAACGCGTCAAGCGCGGTATCAAGGTTCAAACCGGCATCAACACACAAGGCGCGCAAAGCGTTTGACGCTGAATCCGGATCACCCTCAATCGCAACATAGCGGTGCAGCACGGCCCGCGCGTCATCAGACAGGGCGCCGGCCTCCTCGCGAGAGGCTTGGGTGAGAAAACGCTCGGCAATTTCCCCGGCGCTGCGTCCGCCAACAGTGGAGATACCGGCAATCTTCAACAGGTCTTCAACGAAACCGCGCGCGGCGCGCGGATCTTGTCCCTGTAACGCGGTCAACAAACCCGCATGTTCGCTGGGCTCTATGTCATGATCAGCCAGCGCATCCAGTGTTGCCGCATCCAGCGCCCCTTTGGCAAAAGCGCGCCGCAACCGGCGTTGCCACACAGGCTGCAGACCAAGCGCATCAAGCAAAGCGGTGAACAATCCAAGATCACCCAAGCGAAACTCAAATTGATCTTCACCGGTTGCCATCAGCGCATCATGCGCGCGTGACAGAATTTCCGCATCCGCGGCTTCGGCATCGGGACGACCAAAGGATTCAATGCCCGCCTGCTGGAATTCATAAGTCTCGCCTGGACGCACGCGAAACACCGGCCCACAATAGCTGAACCCGACGGGGGCGCCCCGCGCACCGGAGGCAAGATAGGTTCGCGCCACAGGGATCGTAAATTCCGGCCGCAACGCCCATTCCCGCCCTTCGCTGTCGCTCGTCACAAGCAGCCGATGGCGGATTTCCTCACCCGACAAATCGAGAAATATATCGGCCGGTTGGAGGATCTCCGGCTCGATCCGGCGATACCCGGCCGCGTCAAATACGCGCGAGACCTGTTCGGCAACGGAAAACGTAGACACGGCGGATGATCCTTCTGATGCCGGCGGTGTTTAGCAAACCTGCTCGGCGAAGGCGACAGGAAAAGCATCCACTCTTTTGGTCCGCAAGAGGATCAAGGCTCAAAAAGTGATAAAGATCCGCTTTTCGGCCAAGCGCTTACCTTCACTTAAGATGGAGAGAACCGCCCCATAGGTCCCCGCTTTCCATCCCGTAGCGGGCCTTTTGCGCCCGATATATTGCATGAATTGCGCTTTGGGTCGGTCAAGCGGGTCAAACACCTTCTGCACCAGCACGGCACCATCGGGGTCGACCAGAACCATCGACAGCGCATCCCCTGCCTTTAGCCCAATGGCGCGTAGATAAATGACAAGCGCGTCCGATTGCGGCTTCGGTTTACGCGCGTCGAGTTGCCCATTTTCGATTTCGACCGCAGTCACGGGTCCATCGGCGAAACCCGTATTGAGAATAAAACGATCCAAATAGGGCACTGATCGGCCAGGCGCCTCAAAAAGCCCACCCCCCGCGGCTGCGCCGCACGCATCAGGCGCAAGATTGGGTGCAAAAGGATCAACCACTTTTCCGTCATGCCGCACGGTCAGATGAAGATGCGGAAAACTGGTTCGACCGGAGAGACCAATCAATCCCACGCGTTGCCCGCTTTTAACGCGATCGCCTTGTCGGACCAGCAAGGATCCTTGCGCCATATGGCAATATTGCGTTTCCCATCCATTGCCATGATCAATCACCAGCCCGTTGCCGCAGGCACGCGGGTCAACATCAGAGCCATCATCGGTTAATGCTTTGTCCGGCATATCCGTGCGGGTGCGTAAAACCGTACCATCCGCAGCGGCAAGAACGCCGACACCATTACGTTGCGCTTCAAGCGTCGGAATACGGATATCCGTGCCGTCATGGCCATCATAGGACATCGCACCGCAGGTAAAGTCACGCCAGTCCGTGCTTGAGTCATGATCGACATAATTTTGGATCACGCAGGTTTCGCCTACCACACAAGCAACCGGAAAAGTCAGCGCGATGCGCTCATCAGCCTTGGCCGGATTAACCAGAACGGCGCCAAAAAGCGGCCATAAAATAAAATGCAATTTCATCACCGCATCTCGATAACCCAAGAGCGGCCCAATGTCGAGCGATGATGACGTTACGTCATATAAATTCAGGAATGCCGCGCAAGCACCTTGCGCACCGAGGCAATCATCTCTGCTTCCGACACCGCAAATTGCGCTTCCGCCTGTTGCTTCAAATAGGCTTCGCGGTCAGGCGCCGAAGACAGAGTCGCACCAAGGACGAGATCCTTGATCAGCACTTGAGCCTTTTCACGCTCATCGGAACCTTGAATAACAACACAGACCGCGCCGCGCTTATCAGCATATTTCATCTGCGCTTTCATTCCCGAACCACCAAGATAAAGTTCGGCCCGAATACCCTCCTTGCGCAGAATCGTTACGAGGCGCTGATAAGCAGCAATGTGATCCTTATCCATCACAAGCACGACAACGGGGCCGCGCTCATCACTCTTTGTGCCATGCTTGCCGAGAATGGACAGCGCCGCAAGCAAGCGCGACACGCCAACAGAGAAGCCCGTAGCAGGTACCGGCTCGCCACGGAAGCGCGCGACGAGACCATCATAACGACCACCCCCAGCAACTGCGCCGAAACGCACGAGCTTGCCGTCTTCGTCTTTCACTTCAAATGTCAGTTCGGCTTCGAACACGGGACCCGTATAATATTCGAGACCGCGCACGACCGACGGGTCGATGAGGACGCGGCCATCATCATATCCGCCTGCGGCAATCAGCGAGGCGATCTCTTCTAGTTCGTTCACGCCTTCAATACCGCGCGCGGAACTCGCAACAACGGCATGAAGATTTTTGAATGTGCCAGAAAGTGTATCCGCACGCGCAGCTGTGAAAGCGAGAATGGTTTCAATCGCTTTCGATTCAAGTCCCGCGCCTTTGGTGAAATCGCCCGACGGATCCATACGACCTTTACCAAGAAGATCACGCACGCCTTCGGGGCCAACTTTATCGAGCTTGTCGATGGCGCGCAGCACAATCAAACGACGCGCGGCGTTTTCATCACCCGCAAGGCCAATGGCTTCCATCACACCGTCGAGCACTTTGCGATTATTGACCTTGATCACATAATCACCGCGCGCAATGCCCACAGCTTCCAAAGTATCGGCCATCAACATCGCGATTTCAGCATCGGCTGCGACAGACGGTGCGCCGACAGTGTCCGCATCAAATTGCATGAATTGGCGGAAACGTCCCGGGCCGGGCTTTTCATTGCGGAACACGAAACCATTGCGATAGGAGCGGTAAGGTTTCGGCAACTGATCGAAATGTTCGGCAACATAGCGCGCAAGCGGCGCCGTCAGATCATAGCGCAGCGATAGCCATTGATCGTCATCATCTTGGAATGAAAACACACCTTCGTTCGGGCGATCCTGATCAGGAAGAAATTTACCCAGCGCATCCGTATATTCAATGAACGGCGTTTCGACCGCTTCAAAACCGTAAAGCTCGAAGGTTGCGCGGATCTTCTCGAGCATGCCACGCATGGCCGAGAGCTCGGCAGGGCCGCGGTCGGCAAGACCACGCGGCAATCGCGCCTCAACTTTTCGGGCGGCAGTGTCTTTCGGCGCGTCGGAAGCAGCGGTCATGAACGCAAAAGCCTTATCTTAAAGCAAATACAAGATCCGCCTCGTAGCCCGAGACCGGATTTCGAGCAAGACCTGAACGAAAAAGGCCCGCCGAAGCGGGCCTTTAGGATCTCAAATCGGCGCCCTTACGCCACAGCCTTGATCACCGCCTTGAGCTTGGTCAGCAACTCGTCAACTTCATTGTCGGAGATGATCAATGGCGGGGTTAATGCGATCGTGTCGGCCGTAATGCGCAACATAATACCGTGATCGCTAAAGCCCTTGTCCATCGCATCATAAGCGCGTTTGCCAACGCCATCCGCATGAGGGGCAAGATCAATCGCGGCGACGAGACCGAGCGTACGAATATCAACCACATTCGGTTGATCTTTGAGGCTCATTACCGCATCGGCCCAAGCGCCTTCACGCGCTTTGGTTTTCTCAAACAGTTTTTCGTCGCGATAAAGATCAAGCGTTGCTAAACCGGCAGCCGCCGCCAGCGGATGTCCGGAATAGGTATAGCCGTGGAAGAGTTCGATGGCGTGCTCGGGCCCCTTCATGAATGTATCATAAATGCCCTTCCGCGCGATCACGCCGCCCATGGGAACGGTTCCGGAATTAACCGCTTTGGCAAAGCAAATCATATCAGGGATCACGCCATAGCGTTCCGCTGCAAAGTTAAATCCAAGGCGACCAAAGCCCGAGATCACTTCATCAAAAATGAGCAAGATATTGTGCTTGTCGCAAATCGCACGCAGCTTTTGCAGATAACCTTTCGGCGGCGGCAATACGCCGGTTGATCCCGCCATTGGCTCAACAATCACTGCCGCAACCGTTGAGGGATCATGCAAAGTGACAATGCGCTCGAGCTCATCGGCCAAATGCGCGCCCCATTCGGGCTCGCCCTTGGTGAAGGCCTGCTCTGCGCGGTTATACGTATGTGGCAGATGATCAACACCGGCGAGGAGGCTACCGAAGAATTTGCGGTTATTGACGATACCACCAACCGAAATACCGCCAAAGCCCACGCCATGATAGCCACGCTCGCGGCCGATCAAACGCGTCTTGGAGCCCATACCCTTCACATTCCAATAGGCGAGCGCAATTTTGAGCGCTGTATCAACAGACTCAGAACCCGAATTGGTGAAGAACACATGATCAAGATCACCAGGTGCCATAGCGGCAATGCGCGCAGCTAAAGCAAAAGATGCAGGATGACCAAATTGAAACGCAGGCGCGAAGTCGAGTTGTGCCGCTTGCTTCTGAATTGCTGAAACAATCGACTCCCGGTTGTGGCCTGCATTGCAACACCAAAGGCCTGCACTCGAGTCCATGATTTTCTTGCCATCAGGCGTCAGATAATACATATCCTTGGCGCCTGAGATCATGCGCGGGTTTTTCTTGAAAGCCCGGTTCGCTGTAAAGGGCAGCCACCACGCCTCGAGATCATTCGGTGCCGCATCAAGGCGGTTGGATTGGTCGAAAGCGAGTGACATGGTGGGCTCCCCGTTTGTATGTGTTTGTTGAGTTCAGTGGCCTATTCGGCGCGTGGCGACCCTATCAGCGCTTGCCGGGCGCGGAAAGTCCCCTTTTTAACCCAAAGGACGCCGATCACTGTCAAAATTTGGCAGTTGGAGCGGCAAAATTGAACCGATGCGCGAAATCCCGTGGCAAGATATTCCGCGCGAGAAAGTGATGCACGCCTTGCGGCGTGTGCTGGTGAGCGAGGAATTCAAAACATCGCCCCAGCTCGCGGCCTTCCTGTCCTTTTCCGTCAGCCGAACGCTCGACGGGCGCGGCGCGTTGCTCAAAGCCTATACGGTTGCGACCGAAGTTTTAGGCCGTCATGCCGATTTTGATCCACAAACAGATCCCATCGTCCGTGTTGAGGCGACGCGGCTTCGGCGTGCCCTCGAACATTATTATCTTGGCGAAGGCCGGGATGATCCGGTGCGAATTACCATGCCGCGCGGCGGATATGCGATTGTTGTCCATGGCCGGGACGAAGATCCAAATGAACGCCCGCCGATCGAGCCCGAAACGCCCCGCAGGCGGATCATCAAGACCGCAAAGGCCGCCTGGAGCGCGGGGCGCGATGCAATTGCGATCCTCTCGCTGGCCGGATTTGGAGTAACCTCGATTCTTCTGTTTTTAGGGGGACGCCCGGCGGCTACCGAAACGGGTTCCGATACGCGTCCCCGCTATGGTGCCATTCTCGCAGGCACTATTGCGGGGCTTCCGTCCGATGATGGCTTCGGTCTCGCGGACACTCTCGTGGAGACAGCGGGTCATTTTGACGGCATCAGTGTGTTCTCGGGGATGGTACCCCGTCCGCCGGATGATCTATATGTCGTTGAAGGGGTAGCTCTCAAAGAGATGACCCATTACCGGATCGATCTCAAACTGCGGCACGCCACAACTGGCCGCGTGGTCTGGACGCGCCATCTCCAACTCAAAGCTGATAGCGACCATATGCGGTTGGCCGGACGCCGTTTGGCTCATATCGTGGTTGGACGCGACGGGCCCATTCGTGCCGATGCGATGCCCGCCAAAGCGGATGGTGTATCAGGCCGAGATGCGCCGCGCTCATGTCTTGCGGTGACCGATGCTGCCTTGCGAAGCACCATGACGCCCCTTCTCAACGCCGCGCGCCGGTGTCTTGACGAAGCCATCGCCGTCCGCAGCGAGAGCCCAATCCTTTTGACCGCATCCGCAACGCTCCGTCATCATTTGGCTGGTGGCGATTTGGACGTGGCCGAACAGGAAGCCAAAATGGCCATCAGCCTCGACCCCGGCAATGCGGAAGCTTTGAATATCTTGGCCGAACATGCGATTGCGCGCGGCGAAGCCACGGCACTAGAGCTCGGTGAAAAGCTGATTGCCGCCAATCCCTATGATCCCGCCTTATTGAGAGCCGAAGCCAAACGACGGACCGCGATGGGCAGCACCGCCTCCGCAGCGCAGCTTCTGGCTGATGCGACTTCGCTTGAAGCAAGCGCCGAAGCTGATTGATCCATCGCAAATCATCTCACCGCGCCTGAGCTTAAGAACACGGGACCCGTTTCTCACCATGGGCGAGGTCTATGGCGCGTTTTCTTCCGATCCTTGTCTTATTCTTCATTGCCGTTGCCGGTGCCGTTGGGTGGTGGATTTATATTGACCCCCTTTCTGTGAATCTCATCCCGGCGACGCGCGGTTCGGCGGCAGAAGTGGTGTATGCCACCGGTGTCGTTGAACCCGTAACATGGGCAAAAATTGCGCCGCTCACCCGCAAGCGTTTGATCTCGACCTGTTCCTGCGAAGGGCGCTTTGTAAAAGCCGGTGAAGAAATTGCCCGCCAGGATTCTGCGCTTGAACAGGCAGCACTTGATGAATTGCTCGCGCGACGCCAGATGCTTGAAAGCGATCTTCATCGTGCAACCGAATTGCTCGGGCGCAATGTGGCGGCGGCAACCGCCGTTGAGCAAGCCGCAACCGCATTGAAGGAAATTGATGCTCGCGCTTCGGCTGCGCGCGAAGCGCTCGACGATCTTATTCTACGCGCACCAATCGATGGCACGGTGCTGCGTGAAGATTTCTCCGCCGGAGAAATCGTCGGGACGACCGATATTGTGTTTTGGATCGGTAAACCGCGTCCGCTCCAGATCACAGCCGATGTCAATGAAGA
>CANGPA010000057.1 GCA_947455645.1 Hyphomicrobiales bacterium
CGGCCACGAAAAAAGGCATTGTGAAAAACAGCGCAACACCATCGGCAAGCGGAATCGTTGCCGCCGCAAGCATGAAAAACAGATTGCCAAGTGCAATCAGAAGGCCACGCATCGTCAATAATTTGAACTGGGTCGGTATGAGATGGTAGGCGGCGTGTTCGCGATAAACGAGATAAAGCCCGGTCGGAATTGTCAACGCAAACCGGATGGTATTGACCAGATGAATGGGATAATGCGCACTTAGATGCTTGACGATCGTATCGCAAGAAACCGCAACAATCATGGCACCGCAAATCGAGAGCGCGGCCTTCAAGCGCTGGTCGTGTTGGAAAACCATGTTAGGTTGACGGTGTCTGCGCTTGCCGCATTGCTTCAAGTAGCATCTCGGGCGGTTGTGCGCCCGAAACAGCCAATCTTCGATCAAGAATAAAAAACGGAACGCCCGTCACACCGATGCGTTTGGCTTCGTCGATTTCTGCCAGAATTGCGTCGATATCGACATCATTCGCAAATCCACGTTCAACCAGACCGCGATCAAGACCCGCTTGCTCCGCAATATCGGCAAGGGTGATACGGTCACCAATATCTTTACCCTCTTCAAAATAGGCTTTGAACAAGGCCGTCACGACTTGGTTTTGCACGCCGGCTTCTTGTGCCCATTGAATCACGCGATGCGCGTCGAGCGTATTTGGTGATCGCTTAATCGCTTGGAAATTAAAAGCGAGATTCTGCTTGTGACCGAGTTGTTCCAAACGCTCATGCGCGGCCTTCAACTGATCTGCATTCGGAAATTTTTGGGCCATATAAGTGGCACGGTCAAATCCCGCTTTGGGAATTGTCGGGTCAAGTTGATAAGGATGCCATCTGACAATCACGTCACCTTCAAATGACTCAAGCGCGCGCTCTAGATGCGCCTTACCCAGATAGCACCAAGGGCAGACAACATCTGAAACAATATCGATGGTGAGAGCGGTATCGTCATTCATAGTTCAATTCTCACTCCGCCACAGGGTTTCGGGCGCAAATCCAAACATAGGCACGTTATCGGGGCGTTTCACCGCACTGTTTCGAACGATCCATTGATCCGGCAGGTGAAACAAGGGAATGACATAAAATCCGGACAATAAAATTCGATCAAGCGCATGCACCGCATCGACAAAATCTTCGCGTTCGCGTGCGGCCAGCATCGCTTCAATCGCCGCATCAATCGCCGGGCTTGCCGCACCCGCATAATTGAGCGAGCCCTCGCGGTCTTTTGACTTTGATCCCCACCGGTTGGCTTGTTCATTGCCGGGTGAGGGGGATGATCCCCACGTAAACTGGATCATGTCGAAATCAAAACTCGCAACCCGCCGCCAATATTGCACATCATCAACAAAGCGGACGGACATTTGAATGCCGAGCTTTTGCAACGACTCTGAAAAATTAAGCGCAAGGCGTTCTTGAACGCGCGTCACCACAAGCGCTTCAAAGGCAAAAGCGTCGCCGGACGCATTTTTCAGAACGCCTTTGTCGAGCACCCATCCGGCCGATTTTAAAAGCTCAAAAGCTTTCTTGGCCTGAACGCGATCTCGTCCTGTTCCGTCTGACACGGGCGGCCGCCATGTCCCGTTCATAATATCGGCGCGCACGGCATCGGGATAAGCGGCAAGCAAGGATTTTTCTCGTTCACTTGCAGGCTTGCCGCTTGAGGCCAAATCCGATCCCTCAAAATAGCTTGAGGTTCTTTTATAGACACTTTCGAAAAGGGATGCATTCACCCACTCAAAATCAAAAAGATATGAGAGCGCTTCCCGTGTTCTTATGTCTGAAAATTGCGGCTTGCGCGTATTCATCACCAAACCGGTCATTCCCTTAGGCGTGCGAACGGGGATCGCATCTTTGACGGCTTTGGCTTCCGTCATACGCGGAAAGTCATAACCGGTGACCCAACGCGTTGGATTATCTTCCGAGCGGATATCATAAAGACCGCCTTTGAAGGCTTCAAACAGCGTATTCGCATCGCGATAATAATCGAACCGATATTCTTCGACATTATAAAGCCCGCGATTGATCGGTAAATCCTTGCCCCAAAAATCCGGATTCCGACGATAAGAAATCATCTCACCGGGCTTCACTTCATTCACGAGATAGGGGCCTGATCCTAAGAGGGGCGCAAGGCTCGTTTCTTCAAAACGTGCCGCATCTGTTGCGTGTTTCGCAAGCACCGGCATCAGGCCGAGGATCAAGGGCAGCTCCCGATCATTTGCTCCTGTGAGATCAAACTTGATGGTAAGAGAATCGATTACCTCAACATTCGTCACTTTGCTGTAATAGCCTCGTATATTTGGCTTACCCTTCTCCTTCAGTAACCCCCACGTGAAGAGGACATCGTCGGTGGTTAAAGGGTGGCCGTCAGAAAAACGGGCTTTGGGATTTAGATGAAAGATGATGGATGAACGATCATCTGGTATTTCAACCGCTTCGGCAATTGAACCATAAAGGCTGAAGGGTTCGTCGGCTGACCGCATCATCAGGCTTTGCACCACGAGACCTAAGGGCGGCGTTAATCCCTGCGCGGCTACACCCCGAACAGAATAAGGGTTTAATGTGTCAAATGTGCCGAGAACGCCATAAACGATCCGTCCGCCTTTTGGCGCGTCGGGATTAGCGTAGGGCAGATGATGAAAACCGGCCGGAAGTGCCGCTTGGCCATGCATGGCAAACCCATGCCTTGGTTCAGCTTGAACCATGGCCGTCAAAGCAAAAAAACCAATCAAGAGGGTAATAATACGGACAACCATATCGACCTCAATACACTTATCTAGTTTAAGGCCAGTCATGCCCACTATGAGCGATTCGAGCCAGAGGATTGCCCTCGAACTGCCGTTTTTAGTTGGTATCCGGCTTCAGAAATGAGTATGAACAAGCGCCTAAGGGCCTTGGTTTGATTCCTTTTGAATAGAACGAATTAAGGTCCCGATTTCAGCTTTCACCCCGATTTGGATTGCGAATGTCCTCTCTGTTTCAGATCCTTAAACGCGACGCATGTCTTGGCTTTGCGCTCGCTCTTGTCATTCCCAATTTGGCTTTTGCGCAAACGCCGCCGAAAAAGGCACAACCGCCCGCGCCCGCCGCGCAACCGGCTCAGCCAGCGCAACCGGCCCCTCAGGGCCCGGCCATTGTACAGGTCCAACCAGAACCGACCCAAGCGGATTGGATCAAGATCTGTGGTGAGGATCCGTCAACCAAGACTAAGATTTGTTATACGACACGCGATTTTGTGTCCGATCAAAATCAACCGGTTCTTGCAGTTGCCGTCTATGACGTTCAAGGCGAACGTGAAAAGAAAGTTCGGTTTCTGCTACCGCTTGGCTTTTTGATTTCTCCCGGGGTTCGCTTCACTGTTGATCAAGGGCAGTCTCAACCGGGTAAATACGCGATTTGCTTTCCCAATGGCTGTTTCGCAGAAGTTCCGATCAAGGATGATGTAATCGCGTCTCTTAAAAAAGGCACGTCGATTATGATCAGCGTACAAAATCAATTTACGCGCGAGGTGATTTTTCAGGTTCCGTTGACGACCTTCGGAAAGGTCTTCGATGGTCCACCAGTTGATCCGGCTGTGCTCGCGGCTGAACAGAAAAAGCTTCAAGACGAAATGCAAAGACAGGCTGAAGAAATGCGTAAGAAACTGCAGCAACAGGGTCAAGCGCCGGCTCCAGCTCCAGGGCAAGATCCAGCGCAAGGCCAACAACCAAAGGCGCCTGCACAATAAGATTTCTTCACAAGATACAAAAAATCAGAGCGCGCAGTCAGTTTAGATTGCGCGCTTTTGCTTTATAGCGACCCTCGGGATCAATCTCGAAAACCTCATTGATTTGCGGATGCCGTACCGGCTCCAGCGACGTGTCGGGTAAGAGATTTTGTTCCGAGACATAAGCGATATATTCGGACTCAGAATTTTCGGCGAAGAGGTGGTAAAAAGGTTGGTCTCGCGACGGGCGAACCTCTGCCGGTATTGAATTATACCACTCTTCCGTATTCGAAAAAGTCGGGTCGACGTCAAAAATAACACCGCGAAACGGGTAAACTCGATGCTTTACCACGTCCCCGATCGCATATTTAGCCTTGCGCGTATCCATGGATTCTGGATACGACCGCCCACCATGGCCTGTCAATCGGTGCGGTGTCGCGTCGCGCCTATTGTGCTGGGCACCTATGCGCGCGTCTGAGTTGACCGAGGGCGGACCTTTGTGACATTGCCTCGCCTCGTCAGATCGTAATCCGTCCGGGACATCCGCCGTGCAACAAGTTCTTTCACTTGCTTTGCCCTTTTTTGGTTTGATTTTTCTCGGATTTTTCTGCGGCAAATTGCTTCGATATCCTGAGGCCGGATTGCAATGGATGAATTTCTTCATCGTCTATATTGCCCTGCCAGGACTGTTTTTTAAGCTGATATCGGCTGCCCCCTTTGATCAATTGGCAAATTGGCCTTTCGTCATCGCCACGACGGCAACGACTGCCTTGATGTTTTTATTGTCTTTTGGCGTCGGCATGGTTTCAACGCAGGGCAATATTCGGGCGTCGGCTGTTCAAGCCGTCGCAGGTGCCTATGCAAATATCGGTTACATGGGGCCGGGCTTAACCATCGCGGCACTTGGCGCACATGCCGTTGTTCCAACGGCGCTTATCTTTGTCTTTGATAATGCGCTTCATTTCACCGCCGTTCCCATGCTTATGGCATTGGGTTCCGGTCAGGGTTTGAAATGGGGTGAAACAGCGCGCTTCGTCATTAAACGTGTTGTGACGCATCCATTTAACATTGCTTCCGCTGCGGCGATTTGTGCGGCCGCAATCGGATTCGAACCGCCACAAGCGGTTGATACAATGCTGACATTCCTCAAAAATGCTGCTGCGCCCTGTGCATTATTTGCAATGGGCGTCACAGTGGCTTTACGGCCATTTGAGGGTGTACCCAAAGAGCTGCCATTTCTCTTATTTATCAAACTTATTCTTCATCCCATCGCAGCGTGGATAATTGTATCGTCTGTGGGAAATTTTGATCGCGAATGGGTCATGACGGCCGTTCTCATGGCGGCACTGCCTCCGGCGCTCAATGTTTTTGTCATTGCTAATCAATATAAGGTTTATGTTGCACGTGCGTCAGGCGCGATACTGGCTGGTACAGCGCTTTCTGTGTTCACTGTTACCGTGCTTCTTTATTTGATTACCGCAAATTTGATTCCGACGCGGTTTCCAATTTTTTAGCCTTGGGCTTGGATGGAAACTCTATAATCCAGCGCCGCGTTGCATCACAAATTTTCGTAAGGGCTTGATCGCGGAGATTGCCAATAATCCTGCACCACGGGCAAAATCGACCGGTAAAAATGACGACAAAAGCGAACGGTTCAAAGCATCAACAGCAACAGTCCGCGTTCTAACGTCGCCGCGACGATCTGAATCATAACGCACCAAAGCGGCTTGATCGAACCCACCGCGCATAGATTTAACCAAAGCAGAAACATCTCTTAATCCGAGATTAAGTCCTTGCGCGCCAATCGGAGGGAATACGTGTGCTGCTTCACCGAGTATCGCGATAGAGTTGCCGGCATAGGAGGTTGTTGACATACCCGTCATCGGAACGACACCGCGACCGCCATCAACACGCATCTCGCCAAGCGTAGATTGAGCTTGCCGTTCAACGGTCCGGGCAAAGTTTTCATCGGACAATGCAGCGATGCGCTCGGCATCTTTCGGCGCCATCATCCAGACCAGGCTTGAGCGCCGACCGGGCAATGGCACAAGCGTAAAAGGGCCGCCCCGCGTGTGGAACTCGGTTGACCGATCATGATGGTCGCGTTGGTGAGACAAAATGGCTGTGATCGCTTTCTGAGGATAAGACCAGTCTTTGGTAGTGATATCAGCGAAGGCGCGCACTTTAGAGCCACGGCCATCTGCACCAACCAAGATTTTACAAACAACCAGATCACCTGAATGAGTATGGCACTCAATCACCCCGTGGGCGCGGCGTTCAAATCGGTCGACGGTCTGATGCAACCAAATCAAATTGCGTTCTGTTGAAACCGTCTTGGCCAAAGCTGTAACCAGATCGGCCAACTCGATATTTTGTCCAAAAGCATCAAGGCCGAGTTCAGCGGCCTTGAATGTTATCGGCGGGGTTCGAAAGAGGCTGCCCGTATCGTCAATGATCTGCATCTCGGCCAGCGGTGCGGCAGCTTCTTGGGCCGCATCCCAAAATTCGAGAGTCTTTAGATACTGGATACCACCATCGAGGATCGCCACCGTTCGTCCGTCGCGCGATGTGGTCACATCAGGACCGATTAACGCGACTTTTTGTCCAGTGCGAGCCAATGCAATAGCAGCCACAAGCCCAACCGGACCCGTGCCGATCACGAGACAATCCACCGAATGATCCATAGTAAACCCCTAAGGACGGGCCTTGCCCGCTTAATCTGTTGATAGCAGAATCAGTTTACAAGAAAATCACGTTTGTGCGACGGCCGTCCTGTCGCACGCGGGAATAACACGACCCTTCACCAGACGGATCGACGAATAGGAGTGCGACGCCATGGCCCATGAGAACGGTCCTTCATCAGATGATGGGCGGCATCGGGGCGACGCGGCGCATCGCTACCGGGCGTTTTCCGTTCACGTGTTTACCGCATCAGGTGCGGCCATTGCCTTTCTGGCCTTGACTGCAGCCATTGAACAAAAAATGGGTTTGGCCTTCGCTTGGCTTGGCTTGGCGCTTTTGGTTGACGGGATTGATGGGACATTCGCCCGCGCTTGGGCGGTCAAAAAATATGCGCCCCAATTGTCCGGTGATGTACTCGATTTGGTTGTTGATTACACAACCTATGTCTTTGTTCCGGCGGTCATTCTATTGATGAGTGATCTTTATCCGCATTGGTTGCTTGCTACACAGGGCGCCATCATCGTTTTATCGGCAGCGCTCTATTTTGCATCCAATACGATGAAGACCGAAGATTACTGGTTTCGTGGTTTTCCCGCGGTTTGGAATTTGGTCGTATTTCTCATTCTTACGTTCCAACCGCCTGCGCTCATTACAACGATTGCGATCATCGCTTTAGCACTCGCTCAGGCCTCAAACTTTATTTTCGTTCATCCTGTGCGCGTGAGAATGCTGCGGCCTTTGACGCTCACGCTTTTGGTGATTTGGTCGATTGCCGGGATCGTGGCAATTTTGGAAGACATGAAGGTGGACCCAATCACGCAATGGGTTCTCGGTTTGATTGCCCTTTATTATTTGATGCTTGGCTTGTTACGCCGCGCGCCAAAGGCGGATTGAGCGCTTCTATTCCAATCGCGCGCCATGCACCAGAACATCAAATTGCTTAATGGCATTCAATACAGCGCCATTGGCGTGTTTAATCACCACATCGGTTCCGCTTTTGTGAAAACGGTCAATCACGCTTTTTAAGGCATGCGCGCCTGTCATATCGAGAAAGGGGACGGCGGAAAGATCAAGCACAAACTGTTTGGGATGATCTCCGATCCGGTCGAGGACATCGGCAATCTCGGATGCAACACCAAAGAACACCGGTCCTTCAAGACGATAGACGATTTTATCGGGATCAGCTTCTTCTTCATTTTGTTCTTCTTCGGACGCGCGGCTTGTTCCCGCCATGCGATGCATGAAGACAAAGGCGGATAACACAACACCCACCGCAATACCTTCCGTCAAATCGCGGAATATCGTCAAAAGAAACGTCGCTAGAAGAATGAGCGCATCCGGCCGGGAGCGTTTTATAATTGCGATAAACTCATTACGCTCCGCCATATTCCAAGACACAAGCGCAAGAATGGCGCCGAGCGACGCAAGCGGAATATAGGCCGCAAGCGGTGCGGCAAAAAGAATGAGCAACAACAACACAAGCGAATGGATGATGCCGGCGAGCGGGCTTGTGCCACCGGCGCGCACATTGGTCGCCGTCCGCGCTATCGTACCCGTCGCGCAGATACCACCGAATAAAGCCGTTCCGATATTGGCCACGCCTTGCGCGATGAGTTCGATGTTGGAGCGATGGCGGCGGCCCGTCATACCATCGGCCACAACAGCGGAGAGCAGCGATTCAATCGCACCCAGAAATGCGATAGTCATCGCGTCGGGCAATAAGGATGGCAAGCGATCAAGCGCATAGGCCGGCAGACGCGGTGGCGGAAGCGCATTTGGAATTCCACCAAAGCGCGTGCCGATGGTCTCGACCGTATGACCTCCATGATTAAGCAGTAAGGCAAGCCCCGACGCCAACGCAATCGCGATCAAAAATCCGGGCCAGTGCGGTTTGAATTTCCTCAAAATCAGGATTACGGCCAGCGAGAATACACTGACCAAGAGCGCGGCGGGTGAAACCGTTCCGCTTGCCTGTCCGAGCGCGATGAGTTTCGGAATAAGAGCGGCGGGTTCGCGCGCCGGAAGCGTCAATCCGAAGAGATCGGCAATTTGGCTCGCAAAAATGATCGTAGCAATACCGGCAGTAAAGCCCACAAGCACCGGGTGCGGAATATAGCGAATATAGGTTCCTAGGCGGAACATGCCGAAGGCGATCATCATCACGCCCGCCATCAGGGTGGCAACTAGAAGACCTTCATAGCCTTGCCGTTCAATGATTGAAGCGATGACAACAATGAAGGCGCCGGCGGGCCCGCCAATTTGGAACCGGCTTCCTCCCAAAAGGGAGATCAGAAACCCACCGACAATCGCAGTGATCAGACCGCGGTCTGGTGGTGCGCCCGAGGCCTTCGCAATCGCCATCGACAGCGGGATCGCCACCATCGCCACGGTGACACCCGCCACCGCGTCACACCGCAATCGTTGAAGCGAATAGCCCTCCCTGAAAACACTGATGCTTTTGGGGATGAGATCGGGGGACACAAGCGGCTGACCGGACATGGCGAAACGCTCTTCATTCCACATTTTTGCTACGTGAAACGCGAGTGTCGCTTGAAGCACATCGAAACACAACTAAGATCGTCACAAAGGGTTTGACGAGGGAGATTGATGTCATGACGAAAGCCATCCGCATTCATAAAACGGGCGGTGCCGAAGTGCTGTCCTATGAAGATGTCACGCTGCCCCCTCCGGGTCCGGGCGAGGTGCGCATCCGCCATCACGCGATTGGCGTCAATTTTCTCGATATCTATTACCGGAAGGGACTTTACCCCGCCCCATCCATGCCTTTCACGCCCGGAAATGAAGGTGCGGGCCAGGTGGTGAGTGTGGGCGAAGGGGTGAGGGGGCTCAAAAAGGGCGATCGCGTCGCCTATGTCTCCACCCTTGGCTCTTATGCCGAGGAACGCAATGTGCCTGCCGCTTCGCTCGTTCCCATTCCCGATGGAATATCTTACGCAACTGCCGCCGCGATGATGCTCAAAGGCTTGACCGCTCATTATCTCTTGCGCCGAACCTATCGCGTGAAGCCCGGCGATATCATTCTCAATCACGCGGCCGCCGGCGGCGTGGGACTGATCCTTGGTCAATGGGCGAATGCGTTAGGCGCAACCGTCATCGGCACCGTCGGGTCGGAAGAAAAAGCCAAACTCGCCAAGAAAAAAGGCGGATGCCACTACGTCATCAATTACCGCACCGAGAATTTTGCTGAACGCGTTGCCCAAATTACAAAAGGCGAAAAATGCCATGTGGTTTATGATGGCGTTGGCAAAGACACATTCCCGATGTCGCTCGACTGTTTGCGACCGCTCGGAACATTTGCGAGCTATGGCAGCGCGTCTGGCCCGATCGAAGCCTTCAACATCAATCTCCTCTCCCAGAAGGGCTCCCTCTTCGCAACCCGTCCGACGCTCTTCACTTACATCGCCAAACGAACGGATTTGGTGCGCGCCGCACGCGAAATGTTTGAGATGATGAAAGAGGGCTATGTGAAAATCCCCGTCCATGCGAAAGCCAAACTTTCCGAAGCGGCGGAAGTCCATCGGGCCCTTGAAAGCCGAGCGACGACAGGCGCCACAGTTCTTATTCCCTAAAAATCGGGCAAAAAACTGGGATTGACCGCTTCCCGACCGTTGCTTCGTGCCTTTTCCCCGTGCTCTTATGGCAAGTGCGCGGCGATCGAAAAGATCAATGGGCAAGGCAGGCGGGAAGACAGGGGCGAGTTCTTACGATGGCTTTGGCAGAGCACCCGCTGGTGCAATTATCCGGTATCGTTAAACGGTTCGGGGCACTCGTTGCCAATGATAACATTTCTCTCGACGTTCGTGCGGGTGAAATTCATGCCCTGCTTGGCGAGAATGGCGCGGGCAAATCAACGCTCGTAAAAATTCTAGATGGTTTGCTCCAACCCAATGAAGGTGAAATCCGCTGGAACGGTACGCCAGTTACCTTGAACTCGCCGGAGGATGCGGCGCGTCTTGGCATCGGCATGGTGTTTCAACATTTTTCGCTTTTCGAGCAAATGACGGTTGCCGAAAACATAGCCGTTTCGCTTCCCTCTGATACGCCTTTGACGGATCTTAATCAGCGCATCGCCGATATTGGTCAGCGCTATGGGTTGGCGCTTGAGCCCTCACGTCCCGTTTGGTCTTTATCTGCGGGTGAAAAACAACGCATCGAAATTGTCAGAGCGCTGTTGAAGGCGCCCAAACTACTCATCCTCGATGAGCCAACATCTGTGTTGACTCCGCAAGAAGCGGAGACCCTTTTCGAAACGCTCGAAACGCTTGCAAAGTCCGGATGCGGGTTGCTGTATATTTCGCATCGTCTCGATGAAGTGAAACGGCTTTGTGATCGGGCAACGATTTTACGCGCGGGGAAAGTCGTCGCAACTTGCGATCCGAAACTTGAAACGGTTGCCCGCCTTGCCAGCATGATGGTGGGATCAGACATTGCTGAAGTCAGGCCCGCTGCCGCTCACCAAAATGGTGATGTCCGTTTGGTTTTGAATGATCTGTCTCTCGACGCCGAAGACGATCATGGCGTTGCCCTTGATCATGTTTCGTTGACGGTGCGTGGCGGAGAAATCATCGGCATTGCCGGTGTCGCTGGCAATGGTCAATCCGAACTCTTTGCCGCTATGTCGGGTGAGCGCCTCGCGCAACAAACCAACCATGTCGTGATTGATCGGACACCTTGTGGCTTTTCGGATATTGAAGCGAGACGGCGTATCGGTGCAGCCTTTGTTCCGGAAGAGCGATTAGGTCATGCAGCCGCGCCGCGTTTGGCGCTTTCTGAAAATGCAATTCTCTCTCGCCGCAGCGAAGACGCGATTGTAACAAATGGTTTGATCAATCCTCAAGGCGCACGCGCTTTAGCAGCGAAAATCATTAAAAATTTTGATGTACGCAAAGGGCGTGTTGATCCTCCTGCCGGAACGTTGTCCGGTGGGAATTTGCAAAAATTTGTGGTTGGTCGTGAAATTCTTCGCGAACCCGGCGTGCTGATTGTTAACCAACCCACATGGGGTGTTGATCCGGGTGCAGCCGCAACCATTAGACAGGCATTGATTGACTTGGCTGCGCGCGGCTCCGCCGTTGTGATCATCAGCCAAGACCTTGATGAGATCTTTGCAATCGCTGACCGCATCGCGGTCATACACAGTGGTCAACTGTCAGAATGTCTTTCTGCACGTGATACAAGTCGCGAAGCCATTGGTTTGTTAATGACAGGTGGCGGAGGACACGCTCATGCGGCTTGATATTGTGCCACGCGGCGAGGTCTCTACGCTCGCCCGCATTTTGTCGCCGATTGGCGCCGTGATTGTCGCAATTCTGATTGGGGGATTGATCGTCTCGGCTCTTGGAAAATCACCGGTTCAAGCGCTGTTTGTCTATTTCATTGATCCTTTGTCAGAGAGCTGGACCATTCAGGAATTAGCCGTAAAAGGCACACCGCTTATCCTCATCGCATCGGGTTTGATCTATTGTTTCCGCTCCAATGTCTGGAACATTGGCGCTGAAGGGCAATACACAATCGGCGCGATCTTCGGCAGCATTTTGCCCATCATGTTCCATGATTCAAATGCCGGCTATTGGGTGCTTATTGCCTCTTTGTTCATGGGCATGATCGGTGGTCTTCTTTATGCGTTGATCCCTGCCTTCTTGCGCGTGACCTATGGTGTCAGCGAAATCTTAACAAGCTTGATGCTCGTCTATGTCGCGCAGCTCGGATTGGATTATCTTGTGCGCGGTCCATGGCGTGATCCGAAGGGTTTCAATTTTCCTCAAAGTGTACCTTTTGATGCAACATCGATGCTTCCCAATCTCGTAGAAGAGGGCCGTCTCCACGCCGGTATAATCATTGCGATTATCGTTGTTCTACTTTCGGCCTTTGTATTAGGGCGAACAATCTTCGGCTTTGGTATTCGTGTTGCGGGTGAAGCACCAAAGGCAGCGCGCTTCGCAGGCTTCAATGCAAAAGCGCTCACCATTTCTGCCTTTGCCATTTCAGGCGCACTTGCCGGTCTTGCTGGCATCGTCGAAGTCACAGGTCAGATCGGACAACTCCAACCATCGATTTCCAATAATTATGGCTTTACCGCCATTACCGTCGCGTTTCTTGGACGACTACATCCGCTTGGCGTTTTGTTTGGTGCTTTTGTCATTGCTCTTACAGTGCTTGGTGGTGAAAGCGCGCAGATTGCGATGAAGCTTCCGCTCGATCTCACGACGACATTTCAGGGCATTTTATTGATGTGCGTGTTGGCGGCTGACTCGCTTGTCACTTATCGCGTGCGCATTCGGTTCGGAGGGCGATCCTGATGGATTTCGCGCAAGCCATTTTAATAACCGTTATGACGGCGGCGACGCCCTTACTCATCGCCGCACTTGGCGAACTCATTGTAGAAAAATCCGGTGTATTGAATTTGGGCCTTGAAGGCATGATGGCCGTGGGTGCCTCATGCGGATTTGCAGCCGCCATTCTTTCCGGATCAACGCTGATCGGCATCGCAGTCGCTATTCTCGCCGGTATTGCGCTCTCCGCCGTATTTGCATTTTTGGTTTTAGGCCTCGCAACCAATCAGGTGGCTTCAGGTCTTGC
>CANGPA010000058.1 GCA_947455645.1 Hyphomicrobiales bacterium
GATTGGTCTTCGTGTTCTTCTCTTCAAACATTGAGAGCGGCGCCACTTGCGAGTAGCGCAGATTTTTTTCGAAATAGGCGTCTTTGATACCGCCGGTGATCGCACTGGCATCGTCGCCATCGGTCAACACAAAGCGGCCGCGCTTGGCCGAGACAATCGCTGTGCCTGTGTCTTGGCACATCGGCAGCACGCCACCGGCCGCGATATTCGCGTTCTTCAACAAATCATAAGCGACGAAGCGATCATTCGGTGTCGCTTCCGGATCGTCGAGAATTTTACGGAGCTGTGCGAGGTGGCCCGGCCGCAAGAGATGATTGATATCGATGAAAGCCTGTTTCGACAGCAACCGGATCGCATCCGGCGAAACGGAGAGAAAGGTCTTGTCGCCGAGCGTCTCAAGTTTCACGCCCTCGCTCGAGAGTTTGCGATAGGGGGTGGTGTCGGGGCCTAAGGGAAACAGGCTGTCGGCGGACGCCATGGCGCTCTCCATTCGAAAGGATGGGAAACGAGGCTCGAAGCCCCGTCGAAAAGTCGCGAAAGAGATAGATCATCCCGCCTCGAGGCGCTACATCTTGCTCGTTAGACTATGGATTGCGTCAGACTAAGATTTGAATGAGAGGTTTGGTTCCCGATGTTCGCCTATCCCGTTCTGGTTGCCGATATTGGAGGCACCAATTCGCGTTTTTCAATTGTGGCAGAGCCGGGACATGATCCGCAGATGCTCGGGCGCTTTCAGACGGCCGATTTTCCAGGGCCGGTGGATGCCATCAAAGCCGCGTTGACCAAAACCGATCTTGTGCCGAAATCCATGGTGATTTGTGTGGCGGGTCCTGTTGTGGATCAGCGCTGCCATCTGACCAATGCGGCCTGGACGATTGATGGCCGCGAAATCGGCAAGGCGTTCCGCCTCACGTCCGGATTGTTGCTCAATGATTTTGAAGCGCAGGCTTTGTCGCTTCCCGCTTTGCGGACCGAGTGGTTGAAGCAGATCGGCGAAGCCGCACCCTCCGCGGGTGGCGCGATGCGCGTGATTCTCGGGCCCGGTACGGGCTTGGGGATTGGCGCCTTGTTGACGCTTGACGGTCGGCATATCCCGCTTGCGAGTGAAAGCTGCCATGTCGATCTGGGGCCCGTGGGCAAGGAGGAAGAAGCCTTCTGGCCCTATCTGCAAAAAGTTTACGACCGCAACACAACCGAGTCTGTGATGTCGGGTCCGGGTCTCGTGCGCATCCATCGGGCGCGGATGATCGCCCGCGGGTTCCCGGTGCCGGCCGAGGATGGGGTGTCGATCGTCAATGTCGCGCTAGATGATCCAAACTCCGAGGAACGGTCCACCATCAACGCCTATATGAAGATCATCGCCCGCTTTGCGGGCGACGTCGCCATCACTTTTTTGGCCGCGGGTGGGGTAACTCTGGCGGGCGGCATTTTGCCGCGGATCGCGTCGATGATCGACGGGGCCGCGTTTCGGCGCGCTTTCGAGGCCAAGGCGCCGGTCGATGCGCTCACACGCCGGATTTCGACCCGGCTTTTGATGGAGCCGGATGCGGTTTTATACGGAATGGCCGCGATTGCCGCCGAACCCACGCGCTACGCCATTGATTATCGCGAGCGCAACTGGGTTTGACCGCTTTAAGCCGCGGTTGCGGTCGGCGACTGCGTTAAAAGGGCAAAAAGCGCGTCCGCATCCTTGGTCTTGCGCAGTTTTTGGGCAATTGCCGGATCTCTCAGCGCCCGGGCGACGCGCGAAAGCGCTTTAAGGTGATCGGCGCCCGCCCCTTCGGGAGCCAGAAGCAGGAAGATCAGATCCACCGGCTCGCCATCAAGGGATTCAAAATCAATCGGCTTGTCGAGGCGCGCAAACACACCGAAGAGCCGCGATAGTTTTGCCATTTTCCCGTGTGGAATGGCCACGCCACTGCCGATTCCGGTCGAACCGAGCCGTTCGCGCTGCAAAAGCGCGTCAAAAATCTCGCGTTCGGGCAGACCCGAGAGTTTCGCAGCCTGCTCGGCAAGCTCCTGCAGCGCCTGTTTCTTGGACGCGGCCTTCAGCGCGGGAAGCACGGCTTCCGGGGTCAGGACATCGATGAGGGGCATGACTATGTCTCTATGTGTGATCTTCGCCAATATGACAAAGCATGAACCGGGCCATTCCAGGCATGCCGCCTTATGGCGGTCTCTGCGGTGGACGCTCCTCTAGTGGTCCGCGGTCGGCGGGTCAACCCATCCGATATTGCCGTCGGTGCGCCGGTACACAAAATTGATTCGGCCGGAGCCCGCGTGCCGGAACAGAACGACGGGCGCGCCGGTCATGTCGAGATCAAGAACCGCGTCGCTTACGGTCATGGTGCCGATGTTCTTCTTGGTCTCGGCGATCACGACCGGATTATAGCCATCCTCCTCCGCGATATCCTCATCCAATTCAGGCGTTTGGATGACGTAAGAAGGAACCTCCACCTCGCGCGATGCCGCAAGCCCCGCGCCGTGATCTTTGAGCCGCTGCTTATAGCGCCTCAGCCGACTTTCCACTTTTTCTGCTGCGCGATCAGCACTCAGATAGGCTTCTTGCGCTGAGCCCAGCGCATGGAGCGTAATGCCGGAGGACAGGTGGAGGACGCAATCGGTCTCGAAGCCCGATCCCTCCCGCTTGACCGTGGCATGGCCTGTGACAAGGCCCGAATAGAATTTCGAAACCGAGTCCTGCAAGCGTTGCATGATTTGCTGGCGAAGCGCTTCGCCAATGTCGAGATTTTTACCGGAAACGCGCAGTGGCATCGAAACCCTCCGCTTGCCGTCCATAGTCGACCGGAGCTGATCGTGCTCCTGTTACCAAGAGTTAGGCAGCTTTCGGCTTAAGTCAATGGATGCGGCCAAGAAGAATTTGCTTGGCAGGGCAAACGCAGTTGCGAAAGGTCAACTGGCTTTGGCGGTGAGCGATTGTTTTTCACGCCGGCGTTCAACCGAGGACGGGATCCGCAGGCTGTCGCGATATTTTGCAACGGTGCGCCGCGCAATATCAATGCCGGACGCCTTGAGCTTCGCCACAATCGTATCATCGGATAAAATATCGCCGGGCAATTCCTGATCGATCATTTGCTTAATCCGGAATCGGACGGCTTCGGCCGAATGAGACTCGCCCCCTTCCGCAGAGGCAATCGACGCGGTGAAGAAATACTTCATCTCGAAGAGGCCGCGTTCGGCCGCGATATATTTATTCGATGTCACGCGAGAGACGGTTGATTCATGCATTTGAATTGCGTCAGCAACGGTTTTCAAATTGAGCGGCCGCAAGAATTCAACACCGTTTGAAAAGAACAATTCCTGATGGCGAACGATTTCGCTGGCGACTTTCAAAATTGTTTTGGCGCGCTGTTCAAGACTCTTTGTCAACCAATTCGCAGTTTGCAACGCTTCGCTGACGAAGTTTTTTTCTTCTTCGTTTTTGACTTTCGAAGAAATTTTGGCGGCATAGGTTTGATTGACCAGAACGCGCGGCAGCGCGTCGGAATTCAATTCAACCATAAAACTGCCATCCGATACACGCCGGACATAAACATCAGGAATAACAGGTTGGACTGTGCCACCGCCGAATTTCAAACCCGGCTTCGGATCAAGCGCGCGAATATCGCCCACCATATCGATGATGTCTTCATCATCGACACCGCAGAGTTTGCGCAGCGATGCAAAATCACGACGCGCGAGCAAATCAAGATTATCAAGCAGCGCGGCAATCGCCGGATCATAGCGATTTTTTTCGATCAGTTGCAGACGCAAGCAATCAGCAAGATCGCGCGCACCGACACCGGTCGGATCAAAACTTTGAATGAGTTTCAAAACGGCTTCGACACGCTCAAGCGTCACACCAAGACGTTCAGCAACTTCACCCAGCGGTTCGCGAATATATCCGGCCTCATCGACCAGATCGATGAGCGTTGCGCCAATCATGCGCGCAACCGGATCCGTCGTGGCCACATGCAATTGTTCTGTCAAATGATCGTGAAGCGAAATATCAGCCGCGACATAGGCTTCAAGATTTGAATCTTCACCATCAGCCGTTTGTCCGCCGACGCCAGTCCAACTCGTCGCCGACAGACCCATTGGCTCGGACTCTTGGCGCGCCGCAGGTGTTGGGGGCGGGCCGTCATCGGGGAAATTGTTTTCGAGTGATACCTCGTGGCGTGGATCGATCTCGCCGCGCTCCGGCGTGAGCATCCGGCCTTCCCAATCCGCATCATTGCCAAGCGCTGAGTCGGGGGCGGGCGCATCGGGTGCCGCAACCGGGCCGGACTCATCGGCGGCACGCTCGAGCAGCGGATTCTTCTCAAGCTCCGCTTCGACGTAATCGGCCAGTTCAAGATTGGACAATTGCAAAAGCTTGATCGCCTGCAACAATTGCGGCGTCATCACCAGCGACTGGCTCTGGCGTAGTTCTAGCCTTTGCGAGAACTTCACGGACACGGGATGCTACTCAGCTCCATACGCAATACTCTGGCCGCCTATCGGCACAGATTTTGCTTAACATCCGATTAAATACGCAGTTTGTTGTGCCCCGTCAAAACACGTCTTGCGTGTAAGTAGAACTACTACAGCCGGAACTCGTCACCCAAATAGACGCGGCGGACATCGTCATTGGCGATGATCGCGTCGGGCGTTCCTTCCATAAGGACTTGTCCTGAATGGATAATATAGGCGCGATCGATGAGACCGAGCGTTTCGCGGACATTGTGATCGGTAATCAAAACACCAATTTTTCGCGCCGTCAGTTGCCGCACCAGCGTCCGAATATCGCCCACCGCGATCGGGTCGATTCCAGCAAAAGGTTCGTCGAGCAGCATGAAAGACGGGCGCGAGGCGAGCGCGCGGGCAATCTCACAGCGGCGTCGTTCGCCGCCCGAAAGCGAAATCGACGGGCTTTTGCGCAGCCGTGCAATGTCAAACTCTTCAAGAAGATGATCAAGTTCGGCTTCGCGCCGGTCGCGATCGCTTTCGACAAGTTCCAGCACCGCGCGGATATTGTCTTCAACCGAAAGCCCGCGAAAAATCGAGGCTTCCTGCGGCAGATAGCCGATGCCGAGCCGCGCGCGCCGATACATTGGGAGCGGGGTGATGTCATGCCCGTCAAGTGTGATCCGCCCGCCATCGGCTGGCACAAGTCCGGTGATCATATAAAAGATTGTGGTCTTTCCGGCGCCATTCGGCCCCAGCAGGCCGACCGCTTCGCCACTGCGGACCGCCACCGACGCATCGCGCACCACGCGCCGGCCGCGATAGGCTTTTTCCAGTCCGGTTGCGATCAGCCAGCCCGATGGGTCGGCTTGTCGCTGCATCGGGTCAGTGCTCATGGTTTCGGGGTCTTCCCCGTCGGTGCCGGCTTTTTGGCATCTCCCGAAACGAAGGTGCTCGTGACGCGGCCGGTTACACCGGCATCGACTGTGGCAATTCCGGTCCCCAGATTATAGACGAGCTTCTGGCCTTTGGTGACGTTCTGGCCTTTGCTCAGCGCCACATTGCCGGTCAGGGTCATGACATCCGTTGCAGCCTCATAGACGCCTTTGTCACCGGTCGCGATTTGATCCTTTTCGAGGATCACGACATCGCCTTCTGCCTCGACGCTTTTGATCGATGCGCCGTCATCGCCCGGTGCCGGTGCAGATTTCCCCTCTTCGGCGCGAATATAGAAAATGACCATTTTTTTGGCCTTCATGGTCGTCTCGCCCTGCGTGACCACCACATTGCCCGTGTAAATCGCTTTGCCCTCTTTATCGAAGACTTCAAGACCATCCGCTTCGATATTGATCGGGTCCTTTGAGGCTTTGGACAGTCCGCTCGGTTTTGCTGGCGGGTCAGTCGCAAAAGCGGCTGTGATGGGCGTGAATGAACCCAAAATCAGCACGCTCAACATCAGCCCGGTGAGAAGAGCCGTAAAAAACCGAGCTTTCATGGTGTTGTCCCCTGCACGCTGCCGCTGGCGTTTGCATCCGCCCTGCGGAAGACCGAGCGGACCCGACCTCCGAATTGCGCGCGATCCCCATTATCAAAGACGTTCATCCCGCTCGCGTCAATCTTTCCGCCCGCCACCGTGACCGTGACAGGCTCTTTTGAAACGACCCGGTTGGTTTTGAAATCAATCGTGCCCGACCGCATTTGGACGGCGTAACGGGGGGATTTGACATCCACATTTCCGCTCACGACGAGGACATCTTTCTGGCTGTCATAAACACCGGTATCGGCAGAAATATGGGCTACCGAGCGATCCGGCATTGTGATGTCCGACTTCAGTCCTTTGAGGTCAACAATATAGGGCGTGCTGACGTCCTGAATGGCCTGATCTGCCAATATCGTAAAAGGCAGATCGCCATCTTTGAAACCCCGCAAATTGGCATGATCCATCGTGATTTTATTGCCATCGAGGTTGAGGGCTCCGATATCAATATCGACCGGAAGCGTGCGGAACGGTTCGAGATAGACAAAGACGATCGCGCCGACCGCTGCCACCAGAGAGACGACGGGAATGGTGACGCGCAGCGCCTTGACCCAGCGCGTATGGCGCCACGCCGCGCGAAACGCCGCCTCGCGCCGATGCGTCGCGCGATGGTCGGAGGGGTCGATGAAAGACGCGCCAGTGACGGCCATCGTCGAGGCCTTTCGGTCAAGGGTGAGGCATGGGGCAAACGATGAGCCCTGAGCCTTGTCAGCTGTGCGAAAAGATATCGATCTCGGGCCAGCCCGCAAGGTCGAGCTCGGCCCTATGGGGGAGAAATGCAAAAGCCGCTTCCGCCAAAGCTGTACGCCCCTCCCGCGCCAGAAGCACGTCGAGCTTGGCGCGCAAATCATGGAGGTGAAGCACATCGGATGCCGCATAGGTGCATTGGGCTTCCGTGAGCGTCTCCGCGCCCCAATCGGATGATTGTTGCTGCTTCGACAAATCCACGCCGAGTAGCTCGCGGGTCAGGTCCTTGAGACCATGGCGGTCGGTATAGGTGCGCACCAGACGTGACGCGATTTTGGTGCAGTAAACCGGCGTTGTTTTCACACCAAAGCGCTTCAGCAGCACTGCAATGTCAAAGCGGCCGAAATGAAAGAGCTTCAAAATTTTTGGATCAGCCAGCAAAGCTTGAAGATGCGGCGCGGGGGCGTTGCCTGCCGGAATCTGAACAAGATCCGCCGTGCCATCACCGCGTGAGAGTTGCACGAGGCAGAGACGGTCACGATGCGGATTAAGCCCGAGCGTTTCGGTATCAATCGCAACCACGGAGCCAAGATTATGATCGGGAGGCAGGTCGCCCCGGTGCAGGCGGATCGTCATAGGGTCGGGCGTTCCAATCCGGTTCTCGTGCGCGACCAAGGTCGCTTTACATCAGGAAGGCCAGGATGCGAGCCAACCGGACGTCTGAAAGGCTGGTGCCCAGGAGAGGACTCGAACCTCCACCTCTTTCAAGACTGGTACCTGAAACCAGCGCGTCTACCAATTCCGCCACCTGGGCATGCGGGCTTCTCTTAAGGGGCCGTCTGCGCGATTGTCAACGACGAGGCCTGTGTGGGGGGGGGGGAGCTTGCTTTGCCTCTGAAAGCGCAATCTCGGCTTCAACCTCGCGCAGGATCGTCATGAAGGCTTCAGCTGAGGGGCTTGGTGGGCGGCTTTTCCGGCGGATGAAGCCGTAATTGGTTCGTAACCAGTCTAGTTCGGGAACCGTCAGCGCAACCAATGGGCTGAATTTCTCGGCCGTGGACAGGACCCACTGCGGAAAAACACCAAAACAATCGCTCGATAAGACGATGTTCCTCACGGCTTCCATGGAATTTGCCGTTACGGGAACGGCGGCCTCTTCCTTTTTAACCGCGCCAAAAATATCCGGATTTTTGGTTGTCAGCTCTGTTACCCAGGACGAAGGCTGCGTTCCGCAATAGGGAAATTTGATCAGATCCTGCATTTTGACAGGACGAAAGCCGGTGAGGGGATGGCCCTCGCGCACCGCCACAACGCATTTGTGATGGGGGAGCGGCTCGACATCAAAATCTGCGCTCTTAAGGGCTGCCGAGACATCGACAATCGCTAGGTCGATGGACCCCGAAAGAACATCGAGCGTGATGTCGCGCCAATCCCGCTCGATCAACTCGATCGATATTCCCGGATGTCTCTTTATGGTCAGAGCAAGGGCGCGCGTCACCGAAATTGCCGCACTGTAAAGACCCGCTCCGACAACAAGGCGACCGGAGTTCACGCCCTTCATCCGCTCAATCTCAATCAGAATATCTTCAAGCGGAGCCTGTAAAGCGCGGTTGCGCCGTAAAAATATCTCGGCAAGTGTGGTGGGAACCAGTCCGGTCTTGCCTTTTTCAAACAGCTTGCCGCCCACTTGGTCTTCAAGCGATTTGAGCGCACGCGACACGCCAGGCTGCGATAAACCCAACATCTCAGCGGCCCGCCCGATGGACCGAGATCGGGCGATGGTTTCGATCAATTCAAAATGACGCAGCGTAAGATACATACTAACCAAAACTATTTTTGATAATTCAAATTCATAGTTTCATGCGTAAATTCAATTTCTGTATTATTGCAATACTTTATACAAGTGCTCTGCTTCGGGAGTGTCATGATGGCAAGAATATCGACTCAACGTCAACCTAATTCGCATTCAAATCGAGAGAGTGAAGCACAAGAATATTCTGTTAAATCGACTGATTTGCAATTTTTTGGTGGTGTTAACGCAACAAGAGATGCCGGTCAGTTTGACGAAGCCGTAAAAAATTATTTTCAAAGTAAGGGTCGTGAGGCTGATCCCAAATCCTTCGATGTGATGCTGGGCGATGCGTTAGAATCCGAAAAACTCGCAAAGCAAATTTTATCAACACCGGCAGTGTCGGCAAGGCAGATTTTTACAAAACTTTCCGTACTTGATTCGGAATTGCTGAATGATCTTGATTGTGCGGCATCAGTTGAACGGCGTCATATTATGGCATTTGCGGCCTTAAAAGTTGATATTATCAGGCTCCTTGCGCAGTTGGACGCTTAGTCGCTTCCATTAGATTTTCGGTTGTGCGGTTCGCCACGCGTTAACTTTTTTCAAGGCATCGATACAGAGTTTTACATCCCGTCGTTCAAACGCGGATTTGCGCACAATGATATGAACATCGATGGGGATATGCTCAATCAACTCATCATTCAGTTGAACAATATATCCGGCCGCAACATCTTCTTCCACAAGCGGTGGCGGTAGGCGCGCAATGCCATCCGATCGTCTGAGCACGTCGATCACGCCACCGATCGTGTTGATGCTGATTGCGCATCGCATGGTTCTGGTCGCCGGATCATAAGTTCCCAATCGTCCCGGATTGCTTGCAAAAATATCCGCATGCGGCGGCACGATGAGATTACCGACCATCGGATATTGTCGCAAATCATCCATCGTTACGGCAGCGACCTGCGTTAGGGGATGATTTGGGGATGCAAAAATGCGATTTTTGAGCTGACCGAGCGGTTCGATCATAAACTCAGCCTGAGTGTCAAATTCTTGAGGTGTTCCTAATCCAATATCAACGACACCGCTTTCCAAATTACTCTGGAAGGAGTCCATATTGAAATTGAGATCGGCCTTGAAATCAGAAATTTCCGCGGTCAGGGCGGCCAGGGCCGGTGTGACCCAAAGGGCGCCCGCGCGAAATCCGCACTGGATTTTGAGCGGCCGGACGGTTTTTTTGGTTTGGCTTTCGAGTTCGCTTTTGGTGTCGGCAATGATGGCGCGTAGCGTGGCCGCCCGGGCAACAAAGGGTTCGACAAAAGGGGTTGGTTCCACACCCGCCTGAGCGCGGTTGAACAGCGTGACGCCGAGATCGCTTTCGATCACACCTAACGCATGCGAAAGCGCTGATTGGGTCACATGAAGCTCTGCGGCCGCTTTGCTGACGGACCGATGGCGGGCGACCGCTTCGACAATTTCGACCTGCCGGATTGATAATTTTGCACTCGCCACGGCCTAACTCCCCAAAAAACGCCCGGATTTGCCGCAAAGCGAGCTCGCCCCTTTGCCCCCGCGGTCCGACCGTGAAATAATGGGGATGAATCGGGAGAAATCATGACGCAGTCCAAAATCAAACGCGGCGACCACGTTTTTCTCGTGGATGGGTCGGGCTATATTTTCCGAGCCTTTCACGCGCTGCCACCGCTCACCCGCAAATCGGACGGATTGCCCATCGGTGCGGTTGCTGGTTTTTGCAACATGCTCTGGAAACTGATGCGGGACTCGGTGGCTGGCGAGCGGCCGACGCATCTGGCGGTGATTTTTGACCATTCGTCTGAGACATTCCGCAACCGGCTTTACCCGGAATACAAAGCCAACCGGACCGAGCCTCCCGAGGATCTGCGCCCCCAGTTCAAACTCATTCGTGATGCCGTAAGGGCGTTTGATATTCCGTCTATCGAACAGAAAGACTACGAGGCGGATGATCTGATTGCAACCTATGCGCGTCTGGCTTCCCAAGCGGGAGCTACAACGACGATTGTGTCCTCCGACAAGGATTTGATGCAACTCGTCGGCAATGGCGTGGCGCTTTACGATTCGATGAAAGACAAGCGGATCGGTCGCGACGAGGTCATCGAGAAATTCGGTGTGCCGCCGGACCGTGTCGTGGATGTGCAGGCGCTTGCGGGTGATTCGGTTGACAATGTGCCGGGCGTGCCGGGCATCGGCATCAAGACGGCCGCCCAGCTCATCACCGAATATGGCGATCTGGATCAGCTTTTGGCGCGCGCCGGCGAGATCAAACAGCCCAAGCGTCGGGAAACTCTTGTTGAACACGCCGACAAAGCGCGCATCTCGCGTGATCTTGTGCGGCTTGAAGCGCATGTGCCGCTCGATGTGCCGCTTGATGACCTCGTCCTTCACGATCCCGACCCCCGCAATCTGATCGCCTTTTTGAAAGCGATGGAGTTCAATTCCATCACGCGCCGCGTGGCCGAAACCTATGACGCGGATGCCTCACTCATCGATGCCGACTCTGAGCTCTCCAAAGCCGGCGCCGGGACAATATGGGGCAAGGGGGTGACAGAAAGCGTCACCGCTGATTGTGCGACGGAAATAAATAAGAGCGCGACGTCGTCCGCCTCAAGCGGGGCCCCGCCAACGGCCAAGATGCAAGAGGGCGTTCAGACGCCTCAGGCTTTCGCCAAGCATCGCGTGGATGAAGCCATCGGATCAAAAATTGACCGGTCGCATTATGTGACGGTTCTCGATCTCAAAACGCTTGATCACTTCATCGCCGAAGCACGTGAGGAAGGTGTCGTCGCGGTTGATACGGAAACGAGCGATCTTGATGCGATGGCGGCGGATCTCGTCGGCATCTCGCTCGCGGTGCGTCCGGGCCGCGCGTGTTATATTCCGCTTCAACACCGCAGCGAAGGATCGGGCGATCTCTTCGGTGGTAATGATCTTCTGCCCGGTCAAATTCCGGTGCGCGATGCGATCAAGCATTTAAAGCCGCTGCTCGAAGACAAAGCAGTTTTGAAGATTGGGCAAAATCTCAAATATGATTGGCTTGTGTTGAAACGACACGGCATCGAAGTCGCGCCTTATGACGACACGATGCTCTTGTCTTATGTGCTTGATGCGGGGCGTGGCTCGCATGGCATGGATGAATTGTCGAAGCGCCACCTCGGTCATGAAACAATTCCGTTTGCCGAAGTTGCGGGCTCAGGCAAAAATTTCATTGGCTTTGCGCGCGTACCGCTCGATAAAGCCACGGCCTATGCCGCCGAGGATGCCGATGTCACCTTGCGTTTGTGGCGTGTGTTGAAACCACGCCTTGTGGCGGAACGCATGACCACCGTTTATGAAACGCTCGAGCGCCCCTTGCTTGATGTTCTCGCGCGGATGGAGCGGCGCGGCATTTCAATCGATCGACAGATGCTCTCGCGTTTGTCTGGCGAATTCGCGCAAATCATGGCGCGGCTCGAGCATGAAATTCACGAAGCGGCGGGTGAAACCTTTAACCCCGCTTCACCCAAGCAATTGGGTGATATTCTTTTCGGTAAAATGGCCATTCCGGGCGGCAAGAAAACCGCAACCGGCGCATGGGCAACCGGCGCGCAAATTCTTGAAGAGCTGGCCGATCAAGGCCATGAATTGCCCAAGCGTATTTTGGAGTGGCGACAAATCTCCAAATTGAAATCGACTTATGCCGACGCTTTGCCTGATTTCGTTAATCAGGAAACCAAGCGCGTGCATACGAGCTTTTCGCTGGCCGCCACAACAACGGGACGTCTCTCGTCGTCCGAGCCGAATGTGCAAAATATCCCCGTGCGCACGGAAGAAGGGCGCAAGATCCGCGCGGCCTTTGTGCCCACAGCCGGTCATAAATTATTGAGCGCGGATTACTCGCAAATCGAATTGCGCATCCTCGCGCATATCGCGGATATTCCCGCCTTGCGCAAAGCCTTTGCCGACGGCATCGATATTCACGCGATGACGGCGTCTGAAATGTTTGGTGTACCGGTAAAAGATATGGATCCGATGATCCGTCGCCGTGCAAAAGCGATCAATTTCGGAATTATCTATGGTATTTCAGCCTTTGGTCTCGCCAATCAATTGGGCATCGGGCGCGAAGAAGCGGGTGCCTATATCAAAAAATATTTCGAGCGTTTTCCAGGCATTCGCGACTATATGGACTCGACAAAAAA
>CANGPA010000059.1 GCA_947455645.1 Hyphomicrobiales bacterium
CCTATCTCTATCCGAAAGATGGTGACGCCTATCAATCAACGGACGTCTATTACAAAGCCAATGTCGCGGCCGAGCGCGCGAAAGAATATTTGGCGCAAGGTTTTACCGCGCTGAAATTCGATCCGATTCCTTATGGCACATTTGATCCGCGCCAGCCGAGCCTTGAGATGATGGAGCGCGCTGAACAATTCTGCAAAGCATTACGCGAAGTTTGTGGTACAAAGGCTGATCTTCTCTTCGGCACACACGGACAATTTACAACCTCCGGCGCGATCCGCTTGGCGCGGCGTTTAGAGTCTTACGATCCGCTTTGGTTTGAAGAGCCAACGCCCGCCGATATGCCAGAAGAAATGGCCATCGTCGCGCGACAGACGACCATTCCGATTGCGACCGGTGAACGTCTCTCCTCAAAATATGAATTCGCGCGCGTGCTCGATTTGCGCGCCGCCCATATTTTGCAAATGGCGATCAGCCGCGTGGGCGGTTTGATGGAAACGAAAAAGATCGCCGCGATGGCGGAGACCAAATATGCGCAGATCGCGCCGCATCTCTATTGCGGTCCGGTGGAAGCCGCAGCAAATGTGCAGTTGGCTGCATCAATCCCGAATTTCTTGGTGCTCGAAAGCATCGAAACCTTCGGCGGCTTTTATGGCGCCCTCGTCAAAAATAAAATCAAATGGGAAAACGGTTATGTGATCCCGTCACGCGAACCGGGCCTCGGCATTGAACTCGATGAAGAGCTTGCACGCGCCAACCCTTACAAGGGCAAAGACCTGCATCTCGTTCCGGTTTTTGATCCGATTCATTTGCCGAATTAATAGGGCGTAGGGTGTAGGGATTAGGGGGTAGGATATTCTTTCTACACCCTACCCCCTAACCCTTATACCCTTGATGCTGATACTGCATTCAAAAGAGGAACAATAAGATGAAATACGGCTATGTCGGCTTGGGCCATCTCGGCGCCAATCTTGCGATGAATCTGGTGAAAGCGGGCTATGAAGTCACCGTCACCGATCTCAACAAAGACAATGCGAAGAAGCTGATTGCCGCCGGCGCGAAATGGGCCGACACAGCAAAGGGCGTTGCAGAAAATTCTGACGCGGTGATCACTTGCCTGCCCTCCCCAAAAGTATCGATGGCCGTGCTAACCGGCAAAGACGGCATTCTCGCCGGCCTTAAAAAGGGCGGCACATGGATCGAGAATTCGACCAATGGCAAAGAAGAAATCGAAGCCATGGCGAAAATCGCCGCTGAGCATGGCGTAGAGACACTCGAAGCACCCGTTACCGGCGGCGTGCATAAAGCGGCGCAAGGCAACATCACGATTCTGATTGGTGGCGAGAAGGCGATTTTTGATAAGCATCACCCCGCGCTCAAAGTGATGGGCGGCGAGATTTTCCATATGGGCGGGATCGGTTCGGCCTCGGTGATCAAAGTGATCACCAATATGCTTGCCTTCATCCATCTCGTCGCATGCGGCGAAGCACTGATGCTCGCCAAGCGCGGCGGGCTTGATCTCGCCCAAGCCTTCTATGCGATCAAGGCGAGCTCCGGGAACAGCTTCGTTCATGAGACCGAAGGCCAAGTGATTTTGAACGGCAGCTACAATATCAATTTCACGATGGATCTCGCGTGCAAGGATTTGGGCTTTGCCACGAAATTCGGCCGCGATTTCGGCGTGCCCTTGAAGCTTGCGGGCCTCACCGAACAGATCTTCGTTGAAGGCCGTCAAGCCTATGGCGGCGAGGCCTGGTCGTCACAGATTGTGAAGCTCTTGGAAGATGCGCTCCACACGGACCTGCGTGCACCAGGCTTCCCGGATGAGCTTGAATAGGCAGGGGTCTTCCCGTTTTCGCCTCGCTGTGCCACAGAACGGGGCATGAAACGGATTATCGTCCTTGTCGGAACGCGACCGGAGGCCATCAAGATGGCCCCGGTTATCGCCGCGCTCCGAAGCATGCCGCAGCATTTTACGACGCGTGTCTGCTCGTCAGGCCAGCACCGCGAATTGCTGGCGGACGCGCTCGCCGATTTCGACATCAAGCCGGATATTGCCCTTGATGTGATGACTGAGGGGCAAACACTCGCGAGCCTGAGTGCGCGTCTCTTTTCTTCGATTGATTCGATGTTAGAAGCCGAGCGCCCCGATGCGGTGCTCGTGCAGGGTGATACGACCACAGTAATGGTTGCTGCGCTCGCGGCATTCTATCGCGGCATCGCGGTTGGCCATGTTGAGGCAGGTTTAAGAAGCCACAATCTCCACGCGCCCTTCCCCGAAGAACTCAATCGCCGTGTTGCGACATTAGCAACAACTTGGCATTTTTCTCCGACATCCTTGTCACGCGATAACCTTGCAAAAGAAGGCATCGACCAAAAATCGATTTTTGTCACAGGAAATTCCGTGATTGATGCGCTTCTTGCAACCGTGAAGAAAATTGAAGGCGGTAAAGCCTCAACCAATAAAGCCCTGACTTCACTTCTAACTCAACCGCGTAAACGTGTTTTGATCACAGCGCATCGCCGTGAAAATTTCGGCGCACCTTTTCTTGAAATTTGCGATGCAATTTCGACATTGGCGACGGCCCATCCAGCCATTGACTTTATCTATCCTGTTCACCCCAATCCGAATGTCAAAGCTACGGCATATGATAAGCTTGGGTCGATGAGCAATATGCATTTGCTTGATCCCCTGCCCTATACTGATTTTGTATTCGCCCTGAAAAACGCAACACTTGTTCTCTCGGACTCAGGCGGCCTGCAAGAAGAAGCACCCGCGCTCGGTAAGCCTGCGCTCGTGATGCGGGATGTGACAGAACGACCCGAAGGCGTTGATGCCGGCGTCAACATTCTCGTGGGTTCCAACAAAGAAAAGATCGTCGCCACGGTCCAGAAATTACTCACTGATGAAGCCGCCTATAATACCATTGCCCAAAAACGAAACCCGTTTGGCGATGGCACAGCGGGTCAACAGATCGCGGCGATTCTTCGCGATCATTGGTCAACAAAATCATGAAGGTCTGTCTGATCACGAGCGAGTTCCCACCCGTGATTGGCGGCATTGCCAGCCATGTCTATGAATTGGCGCGCGCATTAAGTGCTAAAGGCGTCTCAGTGACGGTTGTTCATCCTGTTGCGCCCGGCACGCAAGCGGTTGAGACTGACGCGCAACATTTTACGGTACATCGCCCAGAGATTATTCGCACAAAACCCTTTTATGATTTTGCCTTACAGCGTTATTTGAAGACGCTGCAACGCGAACACCATTTTGATCTCATTCATGTGCATGGTGTGCGCCCACTTACGGCGTCGAAGGGCTTGAGCATCCCTGTTATTTTCACCAATCATTCCTCGGGCTTTCTGGCACGGCATCACGCGGGCTTTATTCGCAAATGGCGGACGCGCCGTCTCTTGGCGCATGTTGATGCGTTGATTGGTCCGAGCGACGAGCTCGTGGACTCCGCGCGCTACTTTGGATATCAAGGCCCAGCACGCATGATCGCGAATGGCGTGGATGCGGAACGCTTTACACCGGGCAAAGGCTTCAAACGAAGCGCGTGGGCGGTCAACGAGGATGACATCGTCATTCTTCTTGCCCGCCGCCTCGTGTTCAAGAATGGTGTCATTGGATTTGCGGAAGCGGTTGCGCAAATGAAGGCGCCTAACTTTCGTATCGTGATCGCAGGCGACGGTCCGGATCGGGCCGCCATGACCGCAATTCTCGAAAAAGCGAACCGCCTTGATCAATGCGTCTTTCTCGGTCGCATCTCCAATGCCGATATGCCGGATATTTTTCGAAGTGCTGATGTCTCTGTTCTGCCTTCACTTGCAGAAGCCACAAGCATTGCGGGCCTTGAAGCCATGGCTTCTGGTCTTCCCCTCGTCGGTACAAATGTTGGCGGCATCCCAACCATTATCAATGATGGCGTTACAGGATTGATTGTACCGCCACGTGATCCGGGCGCTCTTGCAAAAGCTTTGGATGCGTTATGCGCCGAAAAAGACCAACGCCAAAAAATGGGGCACGCGGCACGAGCGCGCGTTGAAGCTGAATTCTCTTGGCCTAAAATTGCGGAAGAAACATGCCATATCTATGACGCGTGCCTGAATAATCGCTAGGCTGTATATAGCGTCGTCGGCCATTGATAATGATGGCTGAATGCACGCTCGAAACTCACCTCTTCGATATAGCGCGTCACAAGATCAACCGAATATTCTGTATGGGATTTACGCCATCCGGCTTCAGCAATCCGGCGTCTTGCGGCATCATCGCGCTTATAACGGCGTAAGGTTTCAAGCATATCGTCAACCTTATCAGCAAACACCATCTCTTCACCATCGGCAAACATTTCAAAGAGATGATTAGCACGGGTTGAAACAGCTAACAGGCCGGAGCCCATCACCTGCGCCACGCGGTCTGAGTTATAAAGATAGCGCAGTGCTAACGGTGCAGGCTCTTTGACATCGCCCTGCCGGTCGCCATTCAAATTTAGCGCCATACGGGCATCAGTCATGTGTTCATAAAAAGCCGCGCCATGAAGCGCTGGCTGACCATCGACACCGTGAAGATCAATCGTGAGATCACTCGAGTCCCGCACCGCCACCGGAAAAGTGAAACGGGGATCACCCTCATATTCACCAACATGCGCTCGTGCGGCAAAGAAGACATCATAACGCTGATCGCTCTCAGTAAAAGCGCGCCCCGTCTCGATCGCCGGATCAACCCAATTGGGTATGAAAGACACGACTGAGTCCTTGCCCGCATAAGGCTTAAGCGCTTCACCGGCCGTTGTGATAAATGTTGCATCCGAAATGAGCTTTCGGCGCTCGAGAACCGCGATATTTTTTGGACGGAACAGCGGATCGACACAGATTTGTACAAGGCGAACACCGGGCCTAATCCGCTTCGCTTCCACAAAGCTCTCTTCCGTAATGTGAACCGAATGGATGAACACAATCATACTTGGTTTGAAGATGCGAACACAGTCGAGAAAGGCGGCGTTTGAGTGCTTCTGCCCGATGCGGCTTGACCGAAAAATCGTTGAGGACCGCGCAATATCTTTGGGGCTAAAAAAATGAACAACATGCCCATTACGGATAAACCCGTTTTTCAACTTCGCTTCGGGATTGTAATAGCGCGCTCCATTTAAATCATGATGGGCATTACCAACGAGCAAAATGCGCATTTTTGTGATCCCTAAATTCAATATCAAGCAAATGGAACTTTTCTATAGTTCAATTTAAACCAGGCTTTGCGGAAAGGTCGGCCAAGCTCTTTTGCAATTTTTGCTAAGGACATGGGCGTTCTTCCCGTACGTGGTCCACGCCGATTGCCTATATAACTGTTGAGCAAGGGATTATCCGGCGGATTTGGATGACATACATGTTGAACGATTAAAGCAGGTGAAACTTGCCCCTGCTTGAAGGGGCGTAATCCGGACTCCTTATGTCTCGCCATGTTAAAGATAATCGTATCAATGCCATCAGGCGCGCCGGCCGACATCAAGAGAAGACGTTCAGCGGCAGCGCGGGTCAAAATATATCCGCCTGCTCCGTGATGATAAGTCGTGATGTCATAAAGTCTCCGATTATCATAGGGAAGCGCAGTTCCGTGCCGCAGTACAACCGGGGCATTCGTCGTCTCGATATTAACAATGTCAAACTGTGTTGCCTCAAATACAGGAGACAAAATATAGCGCGCGAAATGAGCACCGAAATAGACATCATCTTCGATAAACAGAGCATGTGTGTCGCTTGTTCGTAAAAATGCGCGCCAGGCCTTGCGATGACTTAGCACAGCGCCTATTTCAAAACGCGTCAGCAATGTGCCTTTTGCCGGAAGTGCTTGAGGGCGCGGCCGCGCTGGCGTGCCACGCTCCTTGAGACGGTGACCGTCCAGGGCAGATATTCGAACGAGCTCTAAACCGGATCCCGCCAGCAAGGACTTAATCCGCTCAAAACGCTCTAAGAAGCGATCAAGATTAATACAATAGATCTTCATGGAATTTAATGAACCCGCGTCTTAGGCCTCTCAAATCGAGGCTCCGAGGAATTTATCATAAACACAAATCGTTTTACAGGGATGCGCCAGGAAGCGCAGCCAGATTGAATTGAAGCCTCTTTCGATCTACTGCCTCAATTTCTAAAGTTTGGTCCAACGCTCCGGCAGCAATCCCTCAAGCGACCAATGGCCATGCCGCAATTTGTCCGGGTCTGGAACGATAATAAGCTGCTGAGACTCTTGCCGCTCCGCAAGCCAGGCACCCCACCAGCTAAACGTGCTATTTGCCGCAATAATGTGCAGGCACGCGCTCATGAGCCATAAATCCGCATAGGCCATCTCGTCAGTCAAATTATGCCGCACATAGGTTACCTTTTGGCGGTCAAGCGGCAATAAAGATGCGGCTTTTTCTGGTTGGTCGGAAAACACATAGAAGTGCGGATTTTCCAAATGCACGGCAATATGAGCGATAGCGCGGTGATAATAATCGAGTGACGCGTTGCGATTGTCGCTCTCGTTCTCTGAAGAAAAAAATCTAACATGAAGGCCAACCGACGTAGCCGTTCTGATGGAGTCCATCATCGTTAAATTATTAACATCGGAGGGCGGTGTGATTGTAAAGTCACGACGGATCACATCGGCAATATCGACAAAATAGCCCTCGCCCGCCCATACACCCTCAAGCCATAACTGATCATGTATTTTCAATGTCAATAATCTTGGGTCGAACTCACCAAAGGCCTGTCTGATATAACGCCTCTGATCAAAGGGCTTTCGTGCTTCGCTCGACCTAAGCCACGAGCGCCGGATGGAGTCGAAGGGTTGTAATTTCTCGGCGCGTGTGGCCATGCGGCCAGCGATTGCAAAAGGAGAAAGGTTGAATTGCCGCCGATAGGTCTTGTCCCGCTTGAACCCAGCCTCAGTATCGAGAACCAACTCGGCGTCATTGACCAGAGCCAGCCGGCGCGCCGCCGCATAGCCGAACAACTGGTTACCAAGCCCCCCTTTGAGCGTGAGAATGACGGATTTCGCTGCCAATGCTTAGTGCCCCGCTCAAATCTACCTCTATGAACCAGAGCGAGACAACGCTTCAGCCATGGCTACAACAAAGTCATTTTACCCGTTCATTATGCCTTGGGAAGCAGCTGCTCGACAATATATTCTGCTGAATTAATCGCGGTCATGGATTCAGTCTTGATATGAATATCTGGCGCATGAGGCGGTTCATAAGGGCTATCAATCCCCGTAAAGTTTTTGAGATCACCTTTACGCGCCTTTGCATAAAGCCCCTTTACGTCGCGCTGTTCACAAAGATCCAGAGGCGTATCGACAAACACTTCAACAAATTCACCCTCTTCGAAAAGACGGCGCGCCATATCGCGTTCTTCACGATAAGGGGAGATAAAGGAAACAATCACGATAAGGCCGGCATCGACCATCAATTTTGCCACCTCGGCAACACGCCGGATATTTTCGACGCGATCACTTTCCTTAAACCCAAGATCGCGATTTAGGCCTTGGCGGATATTGTCACCATCCAGAATATAAGTATGACGACCCTCGGCATGCAAATTTTTCTCAACCAAATTGGCAATGGTTGATTTACCGGAACCGGATAGCCCCGTCAGCCAAAGACAGAATGCCTTTTGATGTTTGAGTGCCGCCCTCGCCTTTTTTGTGATATCGAGCGCTTGCCAATGTAAATTATCAGTACGCTTTAAGGCATGTCGAATGGTACCCGCAGCAAGTGTTTCATTTGTAATGCGGTCGACAAGAATAAATCCGCCGAGCATTCGGTTTTCATCATAAGCGGCATAGGGAACAAGACGATCAAGGGATAGATTAACCACACCGATTTCATTAAGCGCGAGTGTTTCGGCCGCAAGGTGTTCTTCTGTATTGATTGCGACGCGATATTTAATACGACTAACGGTAACACCCGCGGATATTCTGTGTAGTTGGATGATATAGGCGCGCCCCGCTTGTAATGGCTTATCACTCATCCAAACAAGATTGGCTTCAAATTGATCGGCGGGGGTAATCGTTTGAGTTTCGCCGACAAATACATCGCCGCGGCTCACATCAATTTCATCATCCAAAACAAGCGTTACGGATTGCCCCGCGACAGCCTTATTGGTGTCGGCCATTCCATTGATGATCCGCCGCACATGACTGCCCACACCGGATGGCGCGACGCGCACAGCATCTCCGATACTCACAGATCCCGATGCGAGACGCCCCGAAAATCCACGAAAATCTGGATTGGGGCGATTTACCCATTGCACAGGCATCGCAAAGGGCTTTGCAAGCTGATCGTCGCCCACGGGTATTGTTTCTAGCCACTCAATAAGGCTCGGGCCCTTATACCAGAGTGCTTCGGCGTGCCCGCGCTCAACAATGTTCGTGCCATCAATTGCCGCGATCGGAATTGCTGTGATCGATTGAATCCCCAAAGGCTCAGCGAAACGCGCATAGTCGGCTTCAATGTCTTTAAAGCGCGCCTCTGACCAGTCAACCAAATCCATTTTATTTACAGCAAGGACAATATGACGGACGCCGAGTAGCCGCGCGATACGGCTATGGCGACGTGTTTGCACAAGAACACCCTTACGCGCATCAATAAGCAGAATAGCGACATCGGCAGTTGATGCCGCTGTCGCCATATTGCGTGTATATTGTTCATGCCCTGGCGTATCGGCAACAATAAAACGACGCTTTTCAGTTGCAAAGTAACGATAGGCAACATCAATTGTAATGCCCTGCTCGCGTTCAGCCGCTAAACCATCAACGAGCAGCGCAAAATCAAGGCGCTCGCCTTGCGTACCATGAACACGGGACTCAGCGGCAAGTGCCGTCAGCTGATCTTCAAATACTTTTTTTGTTTCATAAAGGAGACGACCAATAAGAGTCGACTTGCCATCGTCGACGCTGCCGCATGTGATAAATCGCAGCGTCTGCACTTAGAAATATCCTTCTTGCTTTTTGCGTTCCATAGAACCAGCACCGTCATGATCAATGATCCGACCCTGCCGTTCGCTTTGCGTGGCGCCTAAGACTTCATGAATGATTTGATCAAGCGTTGTCGCATCACTTTCGACAGCAGCCGTCAGCGGGTAACATCCAAGCGTACGAAAACGCACATAACGCATAACAGGAACTTCATCTCGCAAGAGCGGTAGACGCTCATCGGCAACCATGATGAGTTGCCCACTTCGTTCCACGACGGGCCTTGGTGCGGCGTAATACAATGGAACGATCGGAATTTGCTCGCGCGCGATATAGGCCCAAATATCAGCCTCGGTCCAATTGGAAATTGGAAACACGCGAATTGACTCGCCCGGCTTTATTCTCGTGTTGTATTGGGTCCATAATTCGGGGCGTTGCGCTTTAGGGTCCCATCGATGCCCCGGCGCACGAAAAGAGAAGATCCGCTCCTTCGCGCGCGATTTTTCTTCGTCACGACGTGCGCCGCCGATTACATGATCAAATCCGTGGGCGTCCAAGGCCTGTCGAAGCGCTTCCGTTTTCATAACATCGGTATGAACAGCCGATCCATGTGAAATGGGATTGATACCCTCCGCTGCCCCCCGCGGATTTGTATAGGTGATCAAATCAAAGCCAATTTCTCGCTGCATCTGGTCGCGAAACGCAATCATCTCAGGAAATTTCCAGCCCGTATCTATATGGAGAAGCGGAAAGGGAATGGGCCCGGGATAAAAAGCCTTCTGCGCCAAGCGCAGCATGACGGACGAATCCTTGCCGATGGAATACATCATCACCGGCTTCGACGCTGCAAAGGCCACTTCTCGGAGAATCTCGATGGATTCTGCCTCTAACATGTCAAGATGTTCAGTTATTTCAATCATAGGTTGCAAAATAGACGCTGAAAAATGATTTCTCAAGTATTGATTGGTCCCTTACGCACAAAGATACGCTCAATTGGCAGGCATCCGCTTCGTCCGGTCCACTCAAAAGGGCCAAGATATCTCACGGCTCCGTTTCTAATTCCCTCGGATCTTGATGCCTATTCGGGTCAATTCGCGTTTAAATTTCGCCCAGATGTTTCGCTTGTATTGGCGAGAAGCCTCCGACACTTTAGCAAATTTTGGCCAATCTCTTTCAAACTCTGAACGGATTTTATCCAAAACATGCCAATCAATTGGTGATGCTTGATTGAGCGTCGTTGCAAGCAGCAACTCGTAAACATCACGCGCCCACTGGATCGGACCGGCACGATCCGGGTTGCCAGCGACAACACTTTTATGGTGGACCAAATCATCTGAAATAAATGAGTTTAGCTTATCGATAGCGGATTCATCATTCAAATTGAGTGGTATCGCCAATTGATCGGCCAGGTCCCGGCATGTCGACTTCCAATCACTCAGTAAATTTGAAAATGGAACGATAACCCGACGATGGGCGCGCGTCTCAAATTCGGCCTCAAATATGTAACGGAGCCAAAGCAAATAGGCCCCGTTCTTCGATTTTAGCGGGTTGGCAGTGCGGATCGAACCAACGACATCGTCAGGCGCACGAAGCGATAACGCATAAACCACATCAATACCCATCTCCGTCAATGCTTCATGATAAAGCGGTATAAGACGCGTCAGGCGAGGCTCTTTCAGGACAAAGAACATTGCATCGGGATATTCCTCCGCAATGAGCCGTTTAATTTGATCTTTATAATAAGCGCGACGCTCCACGCTCCATAAATTGAAATCGATCTGGCGCCAATCTTCCCAATTGGTCTGAAGTTCGTCGAATATGCTTTCGTTAAGACGCAGGATTTCAAGAGGCTCCCAAAATCCTTTAAGATTATATTTGCCGGCAGCCACAATATTGCTCGGCGGTTGCGCACCCAAAAAGCTAAGAACACCCGTCAGCAGACTCGTTCCCGACCGATGCACACCGGCAACAATGATACAAATAGGTTTTTGACTCACAATAAAATAATCCACTTCATAAGATAACCATACACATGCATCATATGATATTTGATTGATCCAACTAATTTTGCTTCAAATTTTATTCAGACTCAATACGTCTTTTCGAAGCACATACGATCAGCCTTAACGTTAAAATTTGCGATTCATTTCATTTTCTAAGGTATTTAGGGCCAATTGCAGGATCGGCTTTTCGAATAATTTTGGCTCCAAGATAGAGATATGGCTTCTTGTTATTGAAGAAAAACTAAATTTTTCTTCCCTATCAAGTGAAGACCAAAAAATTTGCGATAGTTTTTCTATGTTTGAGACATTAAATTCGACCAAAAATTTGCTACTAAATAATTCTGAGTAAACTTTAAAAAAATCTATAGAAGAACCGTTTATCGATAATTGTGCCTCCGCTAAATCGCGGTCAAAATCAATGAATATAGGGCTTTGACCGGCCTTGATGAGAAACATATTCGCCCAATTAGGATCAAGATGAACGATACCTTGGTGATGCAAATTGCGTAATCCAGATATAGTTAAAGCAAGAAGCGATTCTATATTTGCTGGACTATTTGCAAGCGATAGAAGCGTTGGATAATTTATGTAATCGAACAACAATATATCGTCAGAAACCAATTTTACTTCGGGTGTAAGATTAGTTGATTTCAATTTCTCATAGACATTTATACTTTTTTTGATAAAATTTTTGCCATTCAAAAGCTTCATTCCGGCATTTAAATTATAATCTGGTGTGCGGAGTAGATTTATTTTTTTACCAAAATATAGTTTTTTTCCGTTCTTTAGAACGTTAAAACACATAGCGCGGGGCTGTTTATGCGTACTGACGGGCTCGCGGACATCCAACTCAACTTGAAAGTCATATGACCCTAAAGCAACACAAATTTGTTTCTCAATTTCTTGTAACTTTTGGCCAACTTGGATTCTAAATCGATTATGTTTGATCCGATGACCTATATTATTTCTCATTGACGACAACTCCCGCATTACCGAGAATTTTTCTTAAAATTTCAGCTGACTTGTCTATTGATGGAGCATTGATAAAATGCAGATAATTATTGGGTCTTTGATCTATATTTATTTGATACATAAATGAATTATATAATTTGATCTGCCGATCAGTCATTTCATTTTTCTTATTCTCAAATTGATCATTGTTCTTGCTATGGACGTGAACTGTAAAAATGCCTGCAGTCAGGCGGGTTAGGAATTTGCTCGATGAATAAAGTGAAATTTTATCATTTTTTCTGTTCGTAATTAAAATGTCGTTCGGTGAACGATCAAAGAAAATAATTCTCTTAGTATTTATTAAGAAAATTATACCCGTACGAAACACGCTGACCAAAAAGAAAAATCTGGGGAAGACATCGCTCGCCTGAGTTCCATTTCCCCTCTTCTTCGATATTTTTTTGGCAATTCTATAAAATAGATATCCCCGGTGTGTTTTTACATTTGGTATAATTTTTGTACTGTGCGAAAGCGCCCTCATAAGGGACGTCTTCCCTGCACCATCAGCACCAACAAAAAATATTTTTTTTGATTTTAGAAAATAACGGCCAAAAAATTTTTGAATTTTTTGGCCTGTATGCGCCATAAAGGAAGTGAAGAAATGATCTCGTGATAAATTTAATCTATCTAGGAGTTGCTGCCTGATCTTAAAATGAATGTCTTTATCTTTAAAGAGCGCACCATCACGATATGCGC
>CANGPA010000060.1 GCA_947455645.1 Hyphomicrobiales bacterium
GATGACCGTCATCAGATAGGGCAAAGCTTGAATCGCTTGCACGGGCACTAGTCCGATGCCCGGGATGATGACGCCTTGCAAGCGAATGGCAATCGCATCGAGAAGGCCGAAGAGAATGCAAGTTGCAAGCGCTGGCATCACCCGCCATTTGGCAAAGATTAACGCCGCCAATGCAATAAACCCTTTGCCAGCTGTCATATTATTGAGATAGCCCGCCGCTTGTCCAAGCGAGAGCGTTGCACCCGCCAAGCCGCATAAAAGACCGGCGATAGACACAGCCGCGTAACGCAAGACCGTGACGGAAATACCCGCCGTATCAACCGCTGCGGGATTTTCACCCACTGCACGAATGCGCAAGCCAAACCTTGTGTGATGAAGTACAAAAGCGCTCACTAGTACAACCACAATCGCGCCATAGGCGAGAGCGGAATGACCTGACACAAGATGCGCGTAAATGGGTCCCACGATTGGAACTTGTTCGAAGGATAATGCGCCCGGCAGAATAATCGGCGCGATACGCTCTGCGCCGTCAAGCGGTGGTGTACGACCACCTTGCGCATACCAAGCATTGCCGACCAAAGCACAAAGCCCCGCCGCAAGCATATTAATCGCAACACCCGATACAATTTGATTACCGCGTTGGCTAATGACCGTGAATGCATGAATCCATGCGAAAACGAGAGAGGCCAACAGCGCGGCGATGAGACCGACACCCGCTTGACCCGTTGCATGGGCGGCTGCCGCACCCGCAAAGGCGCCAATCAGCATCTTACCCTCAAGGCCAATATCAACAACGCCTGAGCGCTCTGACCATAACCCCGCCATACACGCAAAAATCAAAGGAACGCTGAGCCGCAAGCCTGATTCGGTGATCGCGATCAGCGTATCGAAAACATCCATGACTCACGCCTCCTCTTTGTGAAAAACACGAAAGAGAAACGCAACGGGGCGTCGCATCACCATATCAAGCGCGCCGGCAAACAGAACCACAAGACCTGAAATCGCAACGATCATATCACGCGTGACAAGCGGCATCTCGAACGATAATTCCGTGCCGCCTTGATAAAGGGCACCAAAAAGAATCGACGCGAGAAAAATACCAACCGGATGCGCACGACCCATCAACGCCACTGCAATGCCGATAAAGCCATAGCCTGATGAAAATTCGAGGAGCAACCGCCCTTGCACGCCAAGAATTTCATTGGTGGCAAGTAACCCCGCCAAAGCACCCGAAACCGCCATTGCACTCATCGTCACGCGCGGCACTGAAATGCCGGCATAATGGGCCGCGGATGGATTAGCCCCCAGCGTGCGCGCTTCATAACCGTAGCGCGTGCGCCACAGGATGAGCCACACGCCATAAGACGCGAGGAGGGCGAGAACAAAAGAAAGATTCAAGGGTGATTTTGGGATTGTAATACCCAACACCGCAAGCGCTTCATGCATGAAGGGCATATGTGCAGACGGTGAAAAGCCGCGCGTTTCCGGCGACATTGATCCCGGCTTTCCAATGACATTGACAAGCAAGTAAACCACCAAAGTCGCCGCCAGAAAATTGAACATAATGGTGGTGATCACGACATGACTACCACGCTTCACTTGGAGATAGCCGGGAATAAACGCCCAAAGCGCGCCCATGGCCATCGCGCCTAAAATAGCGAGCGGTAAGACGAGATACCAAGGCAGAAAATCAAACTGCAAACAGATGAGCGCCGCACCGAGACCGCCCATTGTGGCCTGACCTTCGCCACCAATGTTGAAAAGCCCCGCATGAAAGGCGAAAGCAACAGCAAGACCGGTAAAAATAAAATTCGTGGCATAATAAAGTGTGTAGCCAATACCCTCGCCGCTGCCGAAAGCACCCTGAACCAAAAGAATACTGGCACGCACCGGATTTTCACCAATGCCGATGACAACGGAGCCCGCAACCAAAAATGCGAGGATCACAGCCAAGGCCGGCACAAGCGTAACATCAGCCCATTTGGGCACTTCAATCGGTGCGCTCATGCGGCATGATCCTTCACACCGGCCATCAGCAATCCCAAATCGCGTTCATGGGTTGTCTGTGGTGTACGCTCACCTGTAATTACGCCATCGCACATAACGATGATGCGATCAGAGAGCGACAGAATTTCGGACAATTCGACTGAGACGAGTAGAATAGCCACGCCGGCATCGCGCAGCGCGATCAATCTCTTATGGATGAATTCAATCGCGCCGACATCAACACCGCGTGTGGGTTGCCCAACCAATAGCACTTTGGGATGATGTTCGATCTCGCGCGCCAGAACGAGTTTCTGCTGATTGCCGCCGGAAAATTTTGATGTTTTCAAGTCCGGTGCTTGAGGACGCACATCAAATTTTCGCATTTGATCACCGGCAAAATTCAAAACACATGCCGGATCGAGCAAAGGTCCGAGCCCCAAATCCTCATCCGACTGAAAGCCCAAGATCATACTTTCGGCGGCGGAGAAAGACGGAACCAAACCCATCTTCAAACGATCTTCCGGTATATGCAAAAGACCCATCGCACGGCGCTGCGATGGATTGGCGCGCGCGGTCACAAGATCAACGCCATCAAGCACAATGTGACCGGCCTTTGGCGCACGCAGCCCGGCAAGCGCCTCCAGCAAATCGCTTTGGCCATTGCCGGACACACCGGCAAGCCCAAGAATTTCACCGGCGCGAATTGTAAAGGATACGCCATGGACGCGTTCATTGCCGTGTAGATCACAGACCGATAATTGATCGACAACAAGCCTTTCCACACCGGGGTTAGATGGGCCTTTGACGAGATCAAATAAAACCGGACGCCCCACCATCGCTTCCGCCAATTCGGGCGCACTCGTGTTTGCGGTTTCGAAAGTGGCGATCAAAGCGCCACGACGCATCACCGAAACGTGATCAGTCACATGCATAATTTCTTCGAGCTTGTGCGTAATCAACAGAATGGTTTTGCCTTCATCGCGCAGGACGCGCAGAAGAGCGAATAATTGATCTGCCTCATCGGGGGTGAGCACAGCAGTTGGCTCGTCAAGAATGAGAATTTGTGCATCACGCACAAGCGCTTTCAAAATCTCAACACGCTGTTGTAATCCAACCGGCAAATCATCGATCAACGCATCAGGATCGACCGCTAATCCATAGTCATCGGCGATGCGTTTAAGTTTTGCGCGCAAGGCGGTCGATGCTGGCGCAAGTCGCCACCCTTCTTCCGCACCGAGCATGATATTATCAAGAACACTCAACGTATCGATGAGCATGAAATGCTGATGCACCATGCCGATACCCAAAGCGATGGCGTGTTTGGGTGAACGGATGATGACGCTTTGACCGTTGATCCGAATAGAGCCGCGATCGGCCTCGTAAAACCCGTAAAGAATCGACATCAAGGTCGATTTGCCGGCGCCATTCTCCCCCACAATGCCGTGAATGGAGCCCTGCGCGACAGACAGAGTCACATCCTGATTGGCATGAACATCGCCGAAGCGTTTTTCAATACCAATGAGGTCGATGGCGGGCGCTTGCGCCATAGGCTTCGCGCCCGCCTTTGATGAACTTAATCCGGGCACTTGCTGTCGGACATATAGTCGTGAACCTGAACTTTGCCGGAAACAATATCGGCCGATGCCGCATCGACCGCGGTCTTTAGGTCAGCGGTGATGAGCGCTTTGTTGTTGTCATCAAGCGCCCAGCCAACGCCGTTCTCTTTGAGACCCAACACGGTAACGCCAGCCTTCCACGTGCCGTCTTTGGCAGCCATAAAGCTCGCAATCGTCGCATTGTCGACGCGCTTCAACATCGACGTCAAAACCTTGCCCGGATGCATGCCGTTCTGGTTTGAATCAACACCGATGCCGAGCTTGCCCGCATCAGCTGCCGCGCGCAGAACGCCAACACCGGTGCCGCCGGCCGCGTGATAAACGACATCCGCACCACGATCGATCTGGGATTTAGCAAGCTCTGCACCCTTGACCGGATCATTCCATGCGGCGCCGGTCGTACCCGTCATGTTCTGAAACACTTCGATTTTCGGATTAGCCGCTTTTGCACCCTGCACATAGCCGCAAGCGAAGCGCCGGATCAGCGGGATATCCATGCCGCCAACAAAACCAACTTTGCCCGTCTTTGAGGCTTTGGCGGCAAGGACACCGACCAAGAAGGAGCCTTCATGTTCTTTGAAAACAACCGACTGAACATTGGGCGCATCGACGACCATATCGATGATCGTGAATTTGGTATCTGGAAATTCCTTGGCAACTTTTTCGACAGCGCTGGCCTGACTAAACCCAACTGCAAGCACCGGCGAGAACCCATCTTTCGCGAAACGGCGGAGCGCCTGCTCACGCTGCGCGTCATTCTGAATTTCAAAATCGCGGAAATCGATGCCGGTGGTTTTCTTGAACTCTTCCGCACCGTGAAACACACCTTCATTGAAGGACTTGTCGTATTTGCCGCCCAAATCATAAACGATGGCGGGCTTTACCTCGGCTGCGAGTGACGCGCTAAGGGGCAACAAAAGAGCGGCACCAATTGCCGCAACCCGGTGAAGAACAGCGTGCATGAACGATCCTTTCCGAAAAAGGGGGCGGATTCCCTTCCGCCCCTCTGGATCGTAAGTCTGGCACGGGTGCCGACCGAGGTGAAGTGCTAATTCACAGGCTGATCACCCTGCCCGCATCAGACAGAGACGGCGACTTCAGCTTTCGTTTGCATGGATTTGACCGCAGCGTCAGCAAGCTCGAGCGCTTTGAGACCGTCGATCCCCGTCGGCGAAATCGCGGCACCCGTTTGCACGGCCTTCACAAAACTTTGCAATTCAACGCGATAGGCTGCGGCATAGCGCTCCATGAAAAAATCAAGCAGCGGCGCATCGTGATAACCATCTTTATTGGCAATGGTGACGGTGTTGTTATGCACATTCGCCGCGCTGACCGCACCCTTCGAACCATGCACTTCGATGCGTTGATCGTAACCATAGGTTGCACGACGCGAATTGGTGATGACGGCAATTTTACCGCCCTTCGTGCGCAGGGTTGCCGTGGCGGTGTCGACATCGCCCGCAGTACCGATGGCGCTATCAACAAGCACAGAACCCGTTGCCGACACACCGATGATTTCATCATGCCCCAACAGGAAGCGGGCCATGTCGAAATCATGGATCATCATATCGCGAAACAGACCGCCCGAGCGCTTGATGTAATCCACCGGCGGCGGACCCGGATCGCGCGAGGTGATTTGCACGAGTTCAACCGTACCGATGTCACCAGCATCAATCCGCGCGCGGGCCGCAGCAAAATTTGTATCAAAGCGGCGGTTAAAACCGATCATCAATTTCGCTTTGGTTTCCTCGACCGTTTTAAGGCAGGCGCGTACGCGCTCGGCGGAGAGATCAACCGGCTTCTCACAAAAAATCGCCTTGCCGGCGCGCGCGGCCAATTCGATCTGGTCGGCGTGCATATCGGTGGGTGTACAAATGAGTACTGCGTCGATGCTTTTATCAGCCAAAATCTCTTCAACCGAGGCGCGGCGCGCGCCCGACATTGCCACAATATGCTCGGCGGCGGCATCGACCGGATCATAGACGGCGGCGAGTTTCGCGCCCGGAATGCCCAAAATGGCTGTGGCGTGCGTTTTACCAATCCGACCCGCACCTAAAAGACCAAAAGACAGTGACATGGGCTCTCCCCTCTCTCATTCAAACAGGTTTCAGGGACCTCGCGCCGCGCAAAACGCGCTTTCGCAAGCGCCCCCGTGCGAATTGTCATGACAGGGCCGGGAAAATTTGGCAATCGCAAGAAAATTTGGCAATGAACAGACCAGAACAATCAAAAGGGGATGAACGCGCCATGGCCCAGTTTACGAACAAGATCGCCGTTGTAACCGGCTCTACACAAGGTCTTGGCCTTGCCATTGCCGAATTGCTGGCCGAACGCGGGGCCGCCGGCCTCGTGCTGTGCGGCCGTAGCAAAGACAAGGGCGAAGCGCGCGCAAAAGACCTCACCGCACGGTTTGGCACCAAAACCCTGTTTGTGCAGGCCGATCTCGCCCGCGTGGAAGATTGCCGCGACGTGATTGCCCAAGCCGATAAAACCTTTGGACGTATCGACACGCTTGTGAACAGTGCGGCGATCACCAATCGGGGCACAATTCTCAACACGACGCCCGAATTGTTTGATGCGCTCTTCAACACCAATGTGCGCGGCCCTTTCTTTTTGATTCAAGACACTTTGAAAGTGATGCTGCGTGAAAAGACCGAGGGAACGATCGTCAATATCGGATCCATGTCGGCAAAGGCGGGACAGCCCTTTCTCACCGGCTATTGCGCAACCAAAGGCGCGCTTGCCACGATCACCGAAAACGTCGCATTCGCCGCGTTGCGCAATCGCATCCGTGTAAACGGATTGAATATTGGATGGATGGCATCGGAAGGTGAAAATGCGATTCAAAAACTGGATGGCAGCCCTTCGGATTGGTTGGATAAAGCCGCCCCGCAACAACCCTTTGGTCGCCTGATTGATCCGAAGGAAGTTGCACGCGCCGTGGCGTTTCTAGCGTCCGATGAATCAGGACTCATGACGGGATCTGTTGTGCAGTTCGATCAATCGGTTTGGGGCGCTTATGAGGGCTCGCCGCACCCTTCCAACCCGCTATCGCTTTAAGTTCACAATCCGAGCGCCAAACGGTTAACAATGAGTGCCGGATTCAACCGGCCCTCGAAATAATCAAGCGCGTTCTGAATTGAAACTACCGCCATACGGATGGCTGATTCCGTTGTGAGCGAGGCGGTGTGCGGTGTGAGAATGACGTCTTCGCGTCCAAAGAGCGGGTGATGCGCTGCGGGCGGTTCGTCTTGAAACACATCAAGACCCGCACCGGCCAATGCATGCGTATTCAGAGCGTGAAGCAAAGCCTGTTCGTCGATTAAACCGCCACGCGCCGTGTTTACAAGAATGGCCGTGGGTTTCATAGAAGCCAATTGCGCCGCACCAATTAAGGGACGCTCTCCTGTTTTGGGCGCGTGTAGCGTAATAAAATCAGCGCGCTGTAACGCCTCATTCAAATCTGCGCTACGCTCGATACCAAGCGTCATTGCATCTTGCGATGTGAGACTTGGGCTATAAGCAAGCACATGCATACCAAAGCCTTGCGCCATGCGCATGACATGACGGCCAATACGACCAAGCCCGACAATTAAAAGTGTTTTTCCGTAAAGTTCGACGGAGTCGAACCGGTTGCGAAGAGTCCATTCACCGCGCCGCACGGCGTTGTCATAGATACGCGCTTTCTTGGCAAGCGCTAAGAGCAACATCATCGCATGTTCTGCGACTGCACGCGAAGTGACATCGCCGACAATTGTTAAGGGTATGGCGCGTTGATTAAGCGCATCGAGATCGACCGCATCATATCCTACGCCATGACGCGATACGATTTTCAAACGCGGAGCACGCGCAATTGTCTCGGCACGTAGGGGCTGTGTGCGGATCACCAATCCGTCGGCCTTATGGATGAGCGCCGCATATTCATCATAAGAAAGGTTGGGAACGTAATCATAAGTTACATTCGGCGCGGATTGGATAAGATCAAGCCCCGCCTCATGAATGGGTCCGGCAATGAGAAGATGCGGCATGACTGATGGTTCCTTTCAGGCTGCCACGGGCTCTTAATGCTCAAGCAAGAGGAATGGCTTTGCTGAACATGCGATTTTGATATGCGAGGGGCACTGCAGACGTTGTTTCAATATGCACAACGCGACCGATGAAAACACTGTGCGTGCCGGCTTCAATCACCGAGTCGATTTGGCAATCGAAACTGGCGACCGCGCCCACAAGACAGCGCGATCCCGTGACACCTTCGGTCCACTCCGCACTCGAAAAATCATAAGATTCGAGTGTCTTGGAGCGTCCGGCAAAACTTTCAGCAAGGGCTACCTGCGTCTCGGCAAGAAGATTGAGACAAAACACGCCATTGCTCCTGATTGCCGCTTCGGCCCCCGTGCGGCGATTGATGCAGACCATCACCAGCGGTGGCTCGGCGGAAACGGAGCTGACAGCGCTGACCGTCAATCCAAACTCACCGGCAGCACCATTGGTCGTCACAATGCTCACCGGCGTCACAGCCCCGCGCATCGCGGCCAGAAAATCCTCAGAAGAAACCACCTTATCCATTCCCAATTCAGACGAGTTCATTGCAACCCCTTCATTCCATGGCGCCATGAAGACGAAGCGCACGGTTTTGTCCAGTGGATAGCCCATAAGAAGCACTGCGGCTTGATGACTGGGGGGAGCCAAAGAGACATAAGCACGACGTAACCGCGCCAAATCGACTTATACTGTTCCCGAGAACTCATCTTATTGTATAGAAGTTGACACTTAAGCCAAAACTCGCCGCGAATAAAATTCTGCTCCCCATGATATCCGACGTAAGCCCTGAGTAAGCCTTGATGTTGTTTCTGTTCATTGATCTGATGATCGGCGTTGTTCTTCTCGCCATCGCTCTCATCGACGCGCGAACGTTTGTAATTCCTGATCGATTATCATTTACTGTAATCGGCCTCGCTCTGCTCCGAATTCCTTTTGCTGACAGCGAGACCATGATCGACCTGTTTTTAGGTGGTCTACTTGCCTTCATTCTGTTTGAAACGACGCGACGGATTATGGCATACCGGTTAAAGCGTGATGCGCTCGGCATGGGTGATGTTAAGCTCATGATCGGCGGTGGGTTATGGCTTGGTCTTTCCAGCTTACCCACGGCGATTTTGATCGCCTGCTTTGGCGGCATGATCCAGTTCGGTATTCTCTCTTACTTTTATAAAATGCCGATCCGCGACCGCAAAATTCCTTTTGGCCCCTATCTCGTAATGGGCCTTCTTATCGCAAAACTGCCATTCATTCAAAATTTCGCGTCAGTTATCGTGCCACTCTAATATCCGAAAAGGCACCGTGTCGTCATCAAATGCGACAAATACAATCTCAACACGCTGTTGAGAGCCATGGACCGTTTGAAGCGTAATCTCAATTCGTGTTGCTCTTGATCTTTGGAGATCAAAAAGCGACGAAGCATCTGGTATCGACGTGATTACGGCATTCATCTCCTCGTCGGTTGCGTGTCGCGCCGCTTCAATTCGCGCAAGATCGATCGATGAAAGCGGAAGGAGTGAGGAAATCAGCGCCGTGCGTGCAAGGCGAGGATCTATTTTATTGGCCAACCCATAGACCGTTATCAAAGGTTCGATGCGCGCATAAAGATCCGCTGTCATACCAGGTATCGTTAATAACTCGATGACATGATCAAAAGGACCCACTCTTTTTCCAGAAAGCGCCTTAAAGGCATTCGGCAAGGGTGAGTCGGGCAGAAGGCTACGCCGCATCACAATTTGATCAACCAGAACTGATGCAGAATCACGTACCACACCGGCGCCAACAAACAGGGCAATCAGGCGATCGGGTGTTGCAAGATTGATATCAAGCCGGCCGCTCTCTCCCACCCAAGAGAGGCTTGCACGCCCGATGTTTAAGCGAATACGATCATCGCCAATAACCGGCACGCCGGGCGGGCTCGACAAGACCCGCCCTGCTCCATAGGCCACCGCGGACTCGACAAGAACCCTTTTGTGGAAATCTTCGCGCGTCAAACTGACGATGGTTGAGCGACTATTCACGTAAAGTGTGATCGTGATGATGAGTACCGATAAGAGTCCCAGAACCAACACAACTGACAGCAGCGCTGCGCCACTCTCGCGCATCGAATTGGCTTTATCACCATGATACGCACGATTCACTGGAGAGCCCCTTGCTGTCCTCGCCGTAAAAAATCATGACAGGCTTTAAGACTTTTTGCGCGCGCGCAGAGTGTCGGAATGCGCGGTGCCAATCGTATGGGCCAAACAGCTATCGACTTTTGATCTGATCCAAAAAGCTCTAGAGTGATCATCTCTGGTAAATCGCTGCCTTGCCAATCCGCCTGCTCGATCCCTCTCTCATCACGATATGAAAATCTCACGCTGTATCGCGACGGAATAAGCCACTCCCCTTTTGGAACGATAATTTGGGCGAGTGGAAGGGAACCCTCATAGGGGCTGGATGAGCGTATAAGTCCTTTGCCATCAATCGTATGAAAATCAATGGCAATAAATGGATGTCCGACCTCTGGTCGAGAGGCTTCGGAAAAGATTCGGAGCGCGGTCGCCCGGCCTTCAAACGAATAAAGCGAACGATCATGATCGGGAGAGAAGAGCAGAAGCGCACCAATGTCACGACGTATGACCATTTCAGCCAAAGCCAACTCTTCAACATCATCCAGCCGGTTGAGCCCCGTCTGCCAAGTCATCAAAAATTGTTTAGTGGTGATCATCAATATGCCGACCACAAGCGCCGTCAAAGCCAAAGACAAGAGCGTCTCGATCAGCGTAAAGCCTGATGAAGCCGGGTTCCTCATTGACCCTCTCGCTGCAACACGATCCGCTCTACCGTGAAAAAATGGCCGTCAGGCATTCGCACGTCGACCGACCGGAGAACCGGTTGCCAAATTACCTTTATTGAAGAGCCATAATCAAAAGGTGCAAGTTTAGCGGCGTGGATTCGTATTTCGATTTCCGGATGATTTTTTGTCAGCAACTCAATCGCTGCTGGTGTCTGCATCGTAACCGCATCTTGGAGCGCAAGACCGGTAAGATCCGTTCGGATGGTGGAGATTGTTCTGACAACATGACGCGAGAGGGGCGCAACAATGACGATCATTAAGGTCGCAATTGCCAAAGCAACCAAAACCTCAATCAGACTAAAGCCCTTTTGCGTTCGACGAGATCGTGGGGACTCAATGGACAATGGAGATCGCCCCCGTAACTGCGCTTATTTCGATATCTACGGCCAGTGAAGAACCCGTCAAATGGATAAGAGGCGCGCATGCACGCCCATCCTGATAGAAAATCACAACTGCATCCCCTTGGGCGCAGGGGCTTAATGCGTCCGTACTGAGTGTAATTTGCGCTGGAAGGTTCAGTGTAATATTTGTGCGCTTTGCATTTAGCGCTCGGGCCTCTCTACGAATTTCAATAATCGCCGGTTGGCCGGATCGCCTTGCCGCATAACGCTCATTCTCAAAAAGCGTTGCCACACGATAGGCCGCTGCATCCAGTTTTGCTGGCGTTAATGTTGAACCAAACATCGGTAAAGCCAAGCTCAAAATCAATGTTGTGATTGCAAGAACCGCGAGCACTTCAATCAATGTAAAGCCCGAGGAATTTCGGCGCTCAATCATTGCGCAATGAAATGATCGCGCTTCCCTCACGACCCTCGGGCCCTGTTGAAATAATCGTAAACGGTTCGCCCTTTCCTGGAATTTTATAAAGATAGGGATTGCCCCAGGGGTCTTTTGGAAGATCGCCTGTCTTCAGATAGGGACCATTCCATTGTTGGGTTGATTGCGGCTTCTTAATGAGTACGGTAAGGCCTTCAGCAGATGTCGGATAACGACCATTATCGAGATAAAACAGATCAACGGCGCTGTAGAGCGCTTCAATCTGAACCCGCGCCGCCTTAATTTTCGATCCGGATAAATAGCCAAGAACGCGTGGACCAACGAGACCGGCGATCATCCCGATGATGGCTAATACGATCAAAACCTCAATCAATGTGAAGCCTGCCATTCGCCGCTGCGTGTTGGTCGGTATTCTGAGTCGTGCGACCCGCTTGGCTTGTGAAACACGAAACATCTTCGACAAAAACGACCTTAACATCATGACCTGTTACCCAACCAATTGATTCACTGAAAGAAGAGCTGTCATAATTGAAAGGATCAACCCTCCAACGAGAAGAGAAACGATGAGAATAGCGATTGGTCCTACGAGATCAACGAACCGTTGCAATTGCCGCTCAACGCGGACGTCAAAGAGATCAGCCGTCTTTTGGGACAGTGCGGCGATCATTCCCGA
>CANGPA010000061.1 GCA_947455645.1 Hyphomicrobiales bacterium
TCCCGCGAGATCAATTCAGCGGTTTCGCGCGAGAGCCACGCGTCATCCTGATTGCAGAGTTGGGTGATCGTGCCCGGGGACACGCCAATGCGCCGGGCAAAGTCGATCCGGCTGACGGCGTTGGTTTTGAGCCATTCTGCAAGTTTCATGGCGGTCTTTTAGTCAAACTGAAAGACAAAGGCCAGAGGGCGCCGCTTGCAGGGCTGCAAATTTCAGTTTGGGTGAAATGGGGGGCTTTAGGACTGGAAACTAACCATTCTGCCCGCGATGCCGCAGGAAGTGATCGGCCAGAACGCAGGCCATCATCGCTTCGCCGACCGGCACCGCGCGGATGCCGACGCAAGGGTCGTGGCGGCCTTTGGTCAGAATATCCGCATCATGTCCGGTTTTATCGATTGTTTTGCGCGGCGTGAGGATCGAGGAGGTCGGCTTCACCGCAAAGCGCGCGACAATCGGTTGGCCGGTTGAAATACCGCCCAAAATGCCGCCTGCGTGATTGGCGAGGAAGTGCGGCTTGCCATCGGGCCCCATGCGCATCTCGTCGGCGTTTTCTTCGCCCGTCATCGCAGCAGTCGCAAACCCGTCGCCGATCTCGACGCCCTTCACCGCATTGATACCCATAAAGGCTGACGCGATATCGCCATCAAGCTTGTCATAAAGCGGCGCGCCCCAACCGGCGGGCACATTCTCGGCGACGACTTCAATGACCGCACCAATCGATGACCCTGATTTACGAATCTCATCGAGATAGGTCTCGTAGAATTTTGCTTGCTCGGCATCTGGGCAGAAGAAGGGATTGTTATTCACCTCGTTCCAATCCCACCGCGCGCGATCAATTTTATGCGGGCCCATTTGCACGAGTGCGGCGCGGATGATCACATTCGGAATGACCTTACGCGCAATCGCACCGGCGGCCACGCGCGCTGCGGTTTCGCGCGCGGAAGAGCGTCCACCGCCGCGATAATCGCGAATGCCATATTTCGCGTCATAAGTGCGATCAGCATGACCGGGACGAAATTTGTCTTTGATGTCGCCATAGTCTTTCGAGCGCTGATCAGTGTTTTCAATCATCAGCGCAATCGGCGTGCCGGTCGTGACTTGTTTGCCGGTCGCATCATCCGTGAAGACGCCGGAGAGTATTTTCACTTCATCGGCTTCGCGGCGTTGCGTGGTGAAGCGCGATTGGCCCGGCTTGCGGCGATCAAGATCAGCCTGAATATCGGCCGCGTCGAGTTCAAGGCGTGGCGGGCAGCCATCAACCACGCAGCCAATCGCCACCCCGTGGCTCTCGCCAAAGGTCGTGACGCGGAACATATGGCCGAATGTGTTGAAGGACATGAGCTTAAACGCGGTTTGACATCGGAGCGCCCTTTCTAGGGCCCGCGATGGGGATGGTCAAACCAAGGCCCGCAAAAAGGGTTAATGCCAGTGGAAGCGATTATTTTCGAACACCAGCACGCGGCCCTGCCAAATATCCTGACGGGGGGCGTCATGCACGGGAATATCTGTGAGCATAGCCATCAAGGCGCGGGCAACGCCACCATGGGAGACGACAACGCGTTCTTCGACGATGGTTTCAACCCAAGGCTTCAAGCGCTCGGTCAGCATCGCGTAGCTTTCGCCTTTCGGCGGGACATAATCCCATTTCTGTTGATTGCGCGACGTCTCGATCAGCGGATCTTTTTTTCTGAGTTCCGCCCAGGTGAACCCTTCCCATGAGCCGAAGGTGATTTCTTTGAGGCGGTCATCAGTGTCGTAAGATGTGGGGTCGAGCCCGAGCGCGCGGCGCGCGATTTCGGCGGTTTCGCGCGTGCGGCCCAAAGGACTCACCAGCCATTTTGACTGCGCGGGATTGTCGAGGAGCTTTGCGAGGCGACGGCCCACGTCTTCGGCCTGAATGCGGCCGAGCGGGTTGAGCGGAATATCGGTTTGCCCTTGCAAGCGGCCTTCGACATTCCAGTCGGTTTCGCCATGGCGGACAAAGAGAATGCGCGGCCGCGCCGACATGAACAATCAGCCCTTGTCGAGCGTGATGTCGGGCGCTTCCGGATTTTTCATGCCGACGACATGATAGCCCGCATCGACGTGCTGGATTTCACCCGTGACGCCGCGGCCCATATCGGAGAGCAGGAAGGTTGCGGCATCGCCCACTTCTTCAATGGTCACGGTGCGGCGAAGCGGTGAATTCAATTCATTCCATTTCAGAATATAGCGGAAATCGCCAATGCCAGAGGCGGCGAGCGTTTTAATCGGGCCTGCCGAGATGGCATTTACGCGGATGTTCTGAGGGCCGAGATCAGCGGCGAGATAGCGAACGCTTGATTCAAGAGCGGCCTTGGCGACGCCCATCACATTGTAATGGGGCATCCATTTCTCAGCGCCGTAATAAGTGAGCGTCAGCATTGAGCCGCCATTTTTCATCAGTTTTTCGGCGCGCTGCGCCACGGCTGTGAAAGAATAGCAGGAGATCAAGAGCGATTTCGTGAAATTGGCTTCCGTCGTATCGATGTACCGGCCCGTCAATTCATCCTTGTCTGAAAACGCGATGGCGTGGACCAGAAAATCGATCCCGCCCCATTGTTTTTCGACTTCGGCAAAAACGGCGTCGATGGACGCAGAATCGGTGACATCACAATGGCCGACGACCAGACCGCCGAGTTCGGCCGCGAGCGGGCGCACCCGCTTCTCAAGGGCTTCGCCTTGAAAGGTGAAGGCCAATTCGGCCCCGTGATCGCGCGCGGATTTGGCAATGCCCCAGGCAATCGATTTATTATTGGCAAGGCCCATAACGAGGCCGCGTTTGCCGTGAAGAATGCCAGAGGAGGAGGGGGAAGCGGACGACATGAAGCGGAAACGCCTGATTTGAAAGGACAAAGGGGTTTGGCCCAAAGGCCGCACGATCTCCATAGCCTAAGCCTTGGGCAGATGAAAGCGCCCTAGACGCATAGACAAGCGGCTCTCCCCGCCCAATTTCTTCGGTCCAAGGGCCGGGATGGATCACTTCAGCCGCTGGCAATCGGTACGGAAAGTGTTATAGACGCGCCGCCCCATGACCTTCGGGGCGGTGTATCAGTGGTGTTAGAATGCCTCCCCATCATCGTATCGACGACGACGCAAACCATGGTCACGACCGGAACCATGGTGAGGATGCCCATCATCAAAATGGCGGACATCATGGCGGCCATGGCCAGCAGCACTTCTGGGCGCTTGCCATTGGCAGCATCGGCGTTGTGTTCGGTGACATCGGCACGAGCCCGCTCTACGCGTTTCGCGAAGCGCTTCATGCTGCAGTCGGCGCGCATCATTTTCAAGAAGGCCAAGCGCTTCCTGATATTCCGCAAGATGCCGTGTTCGGTGTGTTGTCTTTGATCTTCTGGGCGCTGTTGCTCGTAGTCACCGCAAAATATGTGATTATTTTGTTGCGTGCCGACAATAATGGCGAGGGCGGAACCTTATCGCTGATGGCCTTGGGCCAACGTGCCTTGGGTAAGAGCCAAAACGGAATCTTTCTGCTCGGTGTGGTCGGTGCCGCCATGTTTTACGGCGACTCGATTATTACGCCCGCGATCTCGGTTCTTTCCGCGGTTGAAGGCGTGAAGCTGATTACGCCTGCGCTTGATTCATTTATTATTCCCATCACGCTTGTGATTTTGATTGTGCTCTTTGCGGTGCAAAGCCGCGGCACGGCCAGTGTAGCCGCATTTTTCGGGCCGATTATGTTGATCTGGTTTGGAATGCTCGCCGTTGGCGGCATCATGCATATCAGTGATGATTATTCGATCCTCTACGCGCTGAACCCGATCTATGGTGTTCGCTTTGTGATTGAACACCGTGTGATTGGTCTTGTGACATTGGGCGCGGTGTTTCTCGCGGTGACGGGGGGCGAAGCGCTTTACACCGATCTTGGACATTTCGGAAAAAGTCCGATCCGGTCTGCATGGCTCTTTTTGGTTTTGCCCGCCTTGTTGCTCAATTATTTTGGGCAGGGTGCGATGGTGCTGGCCAATCCAGAATTGGCAACCGATCCGTTCTTTAATCTCTTCCCGAAATGGGCGGCGGTGCCTGTTGTCGCAATGGCCACGCTCGCAACCGTGATTGCGAGCCAGGCGGTTATCACCGGCGCTTTCTCGCTCACGAGCCAGGCGATTCAGCTCGGTCTTCTGCCGCGTATGGAAATCCGCTTCACATCTGAAACCCATGCGGGCCAGATTTTCTTGCCACGGATCAATTCGCTTTTGCTGGTTGGCGTTGTCGTGCTCGTTGTGTTGTTCAAATCGTCGAATGCCCTTGCATCGGCCTATGGTATTGCGGTGACGACGACCATGGTTGTTGATGCGACGCTCGGCTTCATCGTGATTTGGAAATTGTGGAAATGGAGCCCATGGCTCGCCGGTATCACGATCATCCCGTTTATGTTGATTGATTTTACCTTCTTTTCGGCCAATCTTTTGAAATTGTTTGATGGCGCCTATGCGCCGCTGACCTTTGGTTTCCTTCTGATCATGTTGATGGCCACTTGGCGGAAGGGTACGCGTATTCTCTCCGAGAAAACACGACAGGGTGAAGTCCCGCTCGAGGTTCTCATTCATTCGCTCGAGAAAAAGCCGCCGCATATTGTGGCCGGTACCGCAGTGTTTTTGACCTCTGATCCTGAATCCGCTCCGACATCTTTGCTGCACAATCTAAAGCACAACAAGATTTTGCATGAGAAGAATGTCGTATTGACCGTGTCCACGGGCGATACGCCGCGTGTGAGCGACAAAGATCGCGTTCATGTTGAACAATTGAGCCCGCGCTTCATTCGCGTCTCGATGAAGTTTGGCTATATGGAAACACCAAACGTGCCGCGTGGTCTTGCGATTGCGCGTAAACATGGCTGGGTGTTTGATATCATGTCGACGTCGTTCTTCGTGTCACGCCGGTCGATCAAGGTGGCAGCGCAATCGGGTATGCCGCTCTGGCAAGACCAGCTCTTTATTGCGCTTGCGCGTAACGCTTATGATGCGACGAGCTATTTCCAGATCCCGACCGGACGCGTCGTGGAAGTGGGCACACAGGTTTCGGTCTAAAATCGAAGAGTGAGTCTCGCCTGCGCTTTACGCGCCTGCGAGGCTGTCCTTCAAATGCGGCCACGTCTCTTGTGTGGGCACAAGGATGCGGATCTGGTCGCCTTTGGCAATCGCGCCGCTGTGTTCAACATAGGCGACAACGCCGCGTTTTTTCATAGCGCGCTTCGGGAAGGCAAGTCCGTGACCGGGATGATGTCTTTCAATCACTTCTGCTGGATATTTGCAGGGATGATTTTCAAGATCGACGATCAAAGTTGCGCCTGACGAGAACATCAAACGGGTCGCGGGCGGCAGCAGCGTAAAATCCGGAATGCCTTCAACCAGAAGATTGGCGCCAAGCCATTCGGGTTTGACTTCCGGTATGTCGAGGCGCGCAGCAACTTCGGCAAGTTCTTCCACCGAAGCGATGGAAATTTGCCGTGTGTTGAAAATATCAATTCCACGCGGATATTGCTTCAAAGTGCGGCTGTCGGATGGGCGCGTGCGGCCTGCGTGACAGTCACCGACGATGCCATCCAGCGTCAGAGCGAGTTGTTCACGGGCTGTTTTTTCAAGGCTCGGCTTGCGATCGGTTGACAGAAAACATCCCGCAACGCGGCCCACGCATGAAATTTCTTTGAGCTGTGCCATTCAGTTCTCTTTCGCAGCGCTAATGCGGCTTGCGATCACGCCAGCGTTTCATCAGCATTTCGAGTTCAAGGTCGGGTTCTTTCGGGATTGTCACTTCAAGCGTGACCATAAGATCGCCGGCGCCGTCGGGCGCGGGAACGCCTTTGCCGCGCAGGCGCAAGGTCTGTCCGCTCGAACTATAGGGCGGGATCGACAAGTCAACCGCGCCATCAAGCGTCGGCACGCGAACACGGCCTCCCAAGACGGCATCTTCGAGCGGAACTTGAACGCGTACTTTGAGCGTCTTGCCATCGACCTGAAAGCGATGATCCTGCGTGATATGGATGGTGACATAGGCGTCACCCGGCGGTCCGCCCTCAGGGCTGGCATGACCCTGACGCTTCAAGCGAATGACTTTGCCTTCCGTCACGCCAGCGGGGACTTGCACTTCGATTGTGCGTCCGGTCGGCAGTGAGACGCGCGTTGTCGCGCCGCTCAAAGATTCGGCGAGGCTGATTTTGGCAACGACGCGGATATCCGGCCCGGGTTCGGGCCCCCGTTTGCGCTGCTTGGCCTGACCGGCGCCACCGCCGGAGCGGAAAAATTCGGCGAAGAGTTCCGAGGCGTCAAAGCCGGGCCCACCAAAACCACCTCCGCCGAAACCGCCACCGCCCCCAAAGCCACCGCCTCCAAAACCACCACCTCCGGCGCGGTTGGCGCGTGCGCCGCCAAAGGGGCCGCCGCCAAAACCCGCACCAAAAGGCGCGCGCGGTTTGCCATCGGGGCCGATTTCACCCGCATCGAATTGTCGACGTTTGGCCGCATCGCCCAGAATTTCATAGGCCGAATTCAATTCGGCAAATTTATCTTTGGCCTTTGGATCCGTTGTATTGCGGTCCGGATGAAGGATTTTCGCCTGTTTGCGAAAAGCCTTTTTGATATCGTCTTCGCTCGCCGTCTTGCCGACGCCAAGCACAGAATAGGGGTCACGCATGGGACGATCCTGGAGCGCGCATCCTGCGGAGATCGCAGAAGAGCAATTTCCCCATTATCTAGGGGCGAAGGCGTCGCGGTGCAATGCGTCGCGGCTCCGGTTATGGTTTTTGTGGCCCGTTAGCTCTTTTTTGGGGCGTCATCGGTACCGATGATTTGCCAAGACCCTGCCGCTGACCGGCACGCAGTGCCTTGCTTTACGCCAAATTTTTGAGCGCTGCTTTGCCATTGGGCTTCGAATGGACGGCAGAGATCACCATTTTGAACATAGGCGCTGCCGAGCGCGCGAAAGGCGCCATGCGTGCTGCTCGAGGTGCTGTTCCAAGACACGCTGGTGCCTTTATTGTCGGGACCCAGTGCGGTTGCGAGCGCTGAGGATGCCTCGTTCCACTCTCCTGCGGTCAGATCTGGGGACAAAGCCGCCGCTTCTGATCGAACGGAACTGGTGTATAGGGGGCTATGATCCGGAATGAAGTCAGAAAAAATCGGAATGGCCGACCCGCAACCGCCGAGCGCAAGCAGGGATGCGCCAAGCGCGATTTGAACCAGATGGCGGGAAATCTGTTTGGACTTTGCTAGAAAAACCATTGGCGGCGCTGACCCGTATGCCCTAAGCGGCTGTCTGGCCGCGTTGAATCACTAAAATGTGAGAGCATTAAGATCGTGAAAAGTTTAACGGATGGTGACTTTACCGAAGCAGGCGAACCTTTTGCGCTGTTTGAGCGCTGGTTTTCTGATGCCACGGCCTCCGAACCCAATGATCCCAACGCCATGGCGCTCTCGACGGTTGATCCTGACGGGTTGCCCAATGTGCGTATGGTGTTGATGAAGGGCTGGGACGAGGCCGGTTTCGTATTCTACACCAACACCGAATCAGCCAAAGGGCGCGAGCTTTTGAGCGCCAAAAAGGCCGCTATGGTTTTGCACTGGAAAAGCCTCAAGCGGCAGGTGCGCGTGCGCGGTCCTGTCGAAACGGTGACCAATCCGGAAGCGGATGAGTATTTCCAATCGCGTCCGCGCGACAGCCGCATCGGCGCATGGGCCAGTCAACAATCGCGTCCGCTTGAAAGCCGTCTTGCGTTTGAAAAGGCGATTGCGGTGAATGCGGCCAAATACGCAATCGGTGACGTGCCGCGTCCGCCGCATTGGACGGGCTTTCGTATTCGTCCGGTCGAAATCGAATTCTGGCAGGATCGCCCTTTTCGTTTGCATGACCGCATTGTGTTTCGGCGCGCAACGCCCGAGGGTGGATGGAACAAAGCGCGGCTTTATCCATGAGGCCTGACTTCAAGCGTTTTGTTTTTTCGACCAACCCCTTCATCCCGTCACGCGTATTCGAGGAGCACACAGCATGACACAGACCGGCGACAACAATCCCCGCCGCACCATGCTGTTGACCGGCGCGAGCCGCGGCATCGGCCATGCGACCGTGAAACGGTTTTCGGCCGCCGGATGGCGCGTGATCAGCTGTTCACGACAGGCTTTTCCAGAAAACTGCCCATGGGAAATGGGTGCGCAAGATCACATTCAAGTTGATCTCGCCGATCCGCAAAACACGCTTGAGGCGATTGCCGAAATTAAGCGGCGCCTTGAAGGCGGACGGCTTGATGCGCTCGTCAATAATGCCGGTATTTCACCAAAGGGTGAGGGTGGATCACGTCTCGGCACACTCAATACCGCACTCGATGTGTGGCAAAGCGTGTTTCAAGTAAATTTCTTCGCGCCGATGATGTTGGCGCGCGGGCTCATGGATGAGCTGAAAGCCGCGAAGGGGTCCATCGTCAATGTGACGTCGATTGCGGGCTCACGCGTGCATCCGTTTGCGGGCGCGGCCTATGCGACGTCGAAAGCGGCGCTTGCCGGTTTAACACGCGAAATGGCCTCTGACTTCGGGCCCTTTGGCATTCGTGTGAATTCTATTTCGCCCGGAGAAATTGACACGGCGATTTTATCGCCCGGCACCGACAAAATTGTCGCGCAAATTCCGATGCGGCGTTTGGGGACGCCTGAAGAAGTGGCTAAGGCCATTTATTTCCTGTGCACCGATCAATCCTCTTACGTGCATGGCGCCGAGATTCACATCAATGGTGGACAACACGTTTGAGTGAGTGCGGCTTATGACGGATCGCCTTTATCCGCAACGTCCGATCAGCGCGGCATCGATTGCGGTGTTTCGTGATGGTAAAGTGTTGCTTGCCGCGCGCAAAGAGACGGCGGATAACCCCGTTTACTCATTGCCCGGCGGGCTCGTTGAAATTGGTGAGACGCTTGAGGAAGCCGCCTTACGCGAATTGATGGAAGAAGTCGGTGTCGAAGCGCGGATCACCGGATTCATTGATCATCTTGAATATATTGAACGCGATGAACACGATAAAATTCGCCGCCATTTTATCGTTCATGCCTTTGTTGGCCATTGGGTTGCTGGCGAAGCCACAACCGGACCCGAAGCACCGCACGTGATGTGGGCTGAGCCGCGCTCTTTAAGCGGGCTGGCAACCACAAAAGGTCTCGGCGCGATTGTGCGCAAGGCAACGGACATTCTCACGCAAAGCTGATCATCCGCCGCGCCGCGTGGTGCATTTGGCAAGTGACGCTTTGAAATGCGTCACGCGCGGGGCTCGAGTGTCTCATGAAAGCGCACAGCTTCACCCTGTGAAGCCGTTACGAGTGCACCGTCCCACATGACGCGATGACCGCGCACGATGGTGCCGATGGGCCAGCCTGTGACGCTCACGCCATCATAAGGAGTCCATCCGCATTTCGATTGGATCCATGCATTCGTTATGGTCTCATGGCGTTTGAGATCGACGATCGTGAGATCCGCATCATAGCCCGACGCAATTCGACCTTTTCCAGCAATCCCAAAAAGGCGCATAGGCCCGGCGCTCGTCATATCGACAAAACGTTCGAGCGTCATGCGGCCGGCATTAACGTGATCAAGCATCATCGGCACGAGTGTTTGGACGCCCGTCATGCCTGAGGGCGAGTTTGGATAGAGTTTGGCCTTTTCTTCAAGCGTATGCGGCGCGTGATCCGAACCAAGGATATCGGCGACGCCTTGTTCAACGCCGCGCCAAAGCGCGTCACGAACGGCTTTGCCGCGCACCGGCGGATTCATCTGCACCAAAGTGCCGAGGCGCTGATAGGCCTCATCACCATCAAGCGTTAAATGATGCGGTGTGACTTCGCAGCTTGCGATGTCTTTATGGTGGTGCAAAAACGCAATTTCTTCAGCCGTTGATATATGCAACACGTGAATACGCGCACCCGTTTCATGCGCGATGCGCACGAGACGTTCAGTGCAGCGCAAGGCGACTTCTGGTGAGCGCCAGACAGGATGCGAGGCGGGATCGCCCTCAACGCGCAAGGCTTTGCGCTCGCGCAACATCATTTCATCTTCTGAATGAAAGGCCGCGCGACGACGAGTCTGCTTTAAGATCGATCTGACACCATCATCGTCTTCAACCAAAAGGGAGCCGGTGGAAGAGCCCATAAAGACTTTGATGCCCGCCGCGCCGGGCAAACGTTCAAGATCACGCACATGATGTGCATTTTCATGCGTGCCGCCGACCCAGAAAGCAAAATCACAATGCATGCGATGCGTGCCGCGCGTGACTTTGTCGGCGAGCGCCTCAGGCGTTGTGGTTTGGGGATCGGTGTTGGGCATCTCGAATACGGTGGTTACGCCGCCCATGACGGCCGCCCGAGACCCTGATTCGAGATCTTCCTTGTGGGTGAGGCCGGGTTCGCGGAAATGCACCTGAGTGTCGATCACGCCCGGCAGGACATGCAGACCCGTACAATCAATGGTTTCGCCTGCCTGTGAGGCATTAAAAGAGCCCAGCGCAGCAATTTTTCCATTCCGGACACCGATATCGGCGCTGATGCGGCCATCTTGATTGACGATCGTGCCGCCTTTGAACAGCTTGTCGAATGTTTCGGGCATGGTGTCGCACTCCGGGCCGGAAGGAACCGCTTGAGATGGGGTTCGTCCCGTCCTACCTATCGGAGGCGGAACGTCTCGGGAAGTATTTGTCCATGCCTGTCACTCTTTTTTCTGATCGCGGTGTCCTGAGCGTGGCCGGAGCCGATGCGGGATCCTTTCTCGATAATTTGCTGACGAGCAATGTGGCCATGCTTGCGCCGGGTGCTGCGCGCTTTGCAGCCCTTTTGTCACCGCAAGGAAAGATCACCGTTGATATGATGGTGGTCCATGATCATGACCCTAACCATAATCATGATCGATTTCTTATTGATGCGCCGCGCGCGTTGACGGCTGATCTCATCAAGCGGCTCGCACTCTACCGACTGCGTGCCAAGGTTGAGATCACCGACCAATCGGATGTGTATCGTGTAGCGGCAGGTTGGGGTGATGCCGCACAACCCGAAGCGCTTTCCTTTATTGATCCGCGATTACCAGCGTTGGGATGGCGGAGCTTTTTCAAGAGCGATCAGGCTGATCATGCGATGAGCCCTGTTGAACTCTATGATGCGCATCGCATTGCGCTTGGCGTGCCGGCTGGTGGACGTGATTTCATATATGGCGATGCGTTTCCGCATGAGGCCTTGATGGATTGTCTTCACGGTGTTGATTTCAAGAAAGGCTGTTATGTCGGACAAGAAATCGTTTCGCGTATGGAGCACCGTGGCACGGCGCGCACGCGCATTGCGCCGGTGCGATTTTTAGAAGGCGTGTCACCCATGGAAGGAACAGAAGCCTTAGCCGGTGAGCGTGTCATCGGTTCTATCGGTTCGGTTGCGCCGGGTGGACAGGCGCTCGCTTTGCTGCGGCTTGATCGTGTCGCAGAGGCGCTTTCAGACGGTGTTGCTTTGATGGCGGGCGGTCTTGTTTTTCAAGTCGAGCGACGAGACTTTATGAGTTTTGATGTGCCGGGCACAAAACAAGAGGAGGGCGCGCATCATGCGTGAGATCAATGTTATCGCGCATGAGGATGGCAAAAAGCGCTGCCCCTGGCCGGGTGTTGATCCGCTCTATGTCGCCTATCACGATGAAGAATGGGGCGTGCCCGAATATGATGATCGCGCTTTGTTCGAAAAACTTATTTTGGACGGGTTTCAGGCGGGCTTGAGCTGGATCACGATTTTAAGAAAGCGCGATAATTTTCGAAAAGCTTTTAATGATTTTGATCCTGTAAAAATGGCGCGCTACACGCCGAAAAAAGTTGAAAGCCTTTTGAAGGATGAA
>CANGPA010000062.1 GCA_947455645.1 Hyphomicrobiales bacterium
CGCAACAACGGCGAGAACGCGTTGATTGGCCACACCAAGACGCGCGCGCAATTCCATACGTTGACGTTCATTGGCGTTGCGCATGCGATGATGAATCAACTCATCAGTCACAGCTGCTGCGACTTCCTGCCCGCAACGTGCATTTATCATCGAAAGCATCATATCGATCGCCGCCGTGCCTCCCGCACAAGTAAACCGACTACGATCAATTTCATACAGCTCATCGGTCACATCGAGACCTGGAAATTCTTCACGGAGCGATTCGTGATTTTCCCAATGAATGGTGCAGCGATACCCATCGAGCAATCCGGCTTTTGCCAACACGTAAGAACCCGTGCACACTGCACCAATCGAGACACCATAAAAAGCGAGACGCCGCAGCTTGGCGATCAGCTGTGTATGATCCTGACGTTGGATATCGACACCGCCACATACAACGACATTCGGCATCGGCCCAATATCGGCAATGCTGCCATCGGCCTCCAACCTGATTCCATTCGAGGCCTGAACCGGACCACCATCGATCGTGTAAATCTTCCAATCATAAAGTTGTTGGTGCGAGACGCGGTTGGCGAGGCGCAATGGCTCGATCAAAGATGTGAAGGCGATCATTGAAAAGTCGGGCACGAGAACGAGCCCGAGCGTCTGTGTTGCCGTTTGTGATTTTTCGACGGACACCGGCCTATCGCCAGATGCCGATTTTTCGGCAATTTGTATTTTTTCGACTGATTGTATCATTCACGCCTCCCCCGAAACGCGTCATCACGTCGGATTTAGGCAAAGTTTTGACCAAGACGCAATAATTATCTTTTTTACGACCCGATTGTCGCAATCTCCACAGTATCGGGCAGCCACCAATAGGAATACTCATAGGCCGTGCGGAACCCGAAGGTGCGGTAGAGCGTCCGCGCGCCCTCATTCTTTCGCTCCACCTGCAAATAGGCTTGGTTTGCGCCCTGTTCTTGGCCCCAACCAATCAATGCTTCGATAATCGCCCGTCCGAAGCCGCGTCGCCGCATGTCTGGCAAAGTTGAGATTTGAAACAGGCCGAGCCAGCCATCGGCCACGGCACCGCGGCCCGAGGCGACGGGGCGCCCCGCCTCATAAACCACCGCGAACCCCTGATTGACCGTGACGCGCGCCAGAGTTCGCGCAATGGCCTGCCGTTCTTCCGCGGCGGTATCATGCGCGTCACCAAAGGCACTCATCCAATCCGCGGTCATTTTATCAGTCACAAGAAAAGACAAAGGGGCGGGCGGCGTTCTATTGCGGATCGATACAGTCTTCACCAGCGTATGACCTTGGCCGTGAAGACCAAGCGCCGCGAGCCGGTGAACCGGTTCATCGCCCGCAAGCGGATGAATACGAATAAGCGGCCATTCCTCTTGCTCATCGAAAAGCGCACGCGCCTTCACCAAAACGCGATCAAATGTACCCGGCTCGGGCACGATCGCGTTGACGGAATTCACGCGACCGGACGATATGTCAGGTGTGCGGCGAATTTCCCAACCATGAATCGAGTCAACGAAAGTTGCAGGCCAGCATTGCGCGCTATGCTGCTCGAGATTTCGCACCAATTCAATATCGGGACTAACCATTGTTAACGTCACGCTTTGTTTTTTGCTTCGCGCAAGGCCGCAAAAACCTCAACGGCTTTGTGACCTGACAAGCCGACCGATACTGCAAGTTCAGGCGTGGCGGCGCGTAAGAATGGATTGGTGGCTTTCTCGAGCCCAATGGTTGAAGGCACAGTAAAAGCACCTTTGGCGCGCAAGGCTTCAACCTCTGCTGCACGAGCCCGCAATGCCTGATTATCAGCATCATATTTCAATGCGAATTTGCAGTTTGAGAGCGTGTATTCATGGCCGCAATAAAGTTTTGTGTCGTCGGGCAAGGCAGCTAGGCGTGAAAGGGAGATCCACATTTGCTCTGGAGTGCCTTCAAACAAACGACCGCAGCCCAACGAAAACAACGTATCACCAGCAAAAAGCAATTTGGCTTGGGCACTGAAATAAGACACATGACCCGATGTATGTCCGGGCGTTTCGATTGTGATAAATTCGATGGTACCAATAGAAATAACATCGCCGTCCGCAACCGCCACATCAATATCTGGAATGCGATGACGATCAGCTTGCGGTGCGATCACACGCGCGCCAGTGCGTGCTTTCAACGCAGAAAGCGCGGCAATGTGATCACTATGATGATGGGTTACAAGAATATCGGTCAGCGTCCATCCTTTATGGCCGAGTGCGGCAAGAATAGGAGCTTCCTCCCCTGCATCAATGGTCGCAGTGGAGCCCGTTTCAGGATCATGCAGCAAAACACCGAGATTGTCGGAGCCAACCGTGAATTGATGAATGATCGCCGACATCGCATTTCCCTTCGCTTTGATTACGACCTATAATCGCATGCACAACAATACGATGACAAACCGACAACGATGCAACATCAGATTGTGAACAGGTAAAAGTGGTGAGCAGGTAAATCATGGCGCTCGATGTCATCGATATTCGCAGCTTTTACGGCAGCGCGCTGGGTCGGGTGACAAGTACCCTCATCGGCGCGGCATTGCGTGAGACTTGGCCACGGACGCAAGGGCTAACGGTCATGGGGTTAGGCTTTGCCACACCCTATCTCGACCACTTTCGCGGCGAAGCGGATCGCGTCTTTTCCGTGATGCCAGAGCGCCAAGGCGTTCTTGAATGGCCATCCGATGGCGCATCCGCAAGCGTATTGGCGGCCCCCTGCGATCTTCCATTTCCAGATTCATCAATTGACCGGATTTTGCTCATCCATGCGATTGAGACTCAGGATCGTCCCCAAGATCTTCTCACCGAGCTTTGGCGGGTTCTCACGCCAGGCGGGCAAATTGTTGTTGTCGCCCCGAACCGCAGCGGCCTTTGGGCGCGGATTGATCGGACACCCTTTGGGCACGGTCAGCCCTTTTCGCGGCGACAATTGACTGATTTGCTTCGAGAAGCTCTGTTTTCGCCCGTTCATTGGTCCGAAGCGCTGCATTGCCCCCCTTTTGGCGGCTCCATGCTCGTCAAACTCGCAGCCGCATGGGAGCATACCGGCCGCGCGCTCGCCCTTCCGTTTGCGGGCGTTCACATTGTTGGTGCAACGAAATTGCTCTATCGGCCGGTTGCCTTGACCCGTGCAGCCCCCCGTCGGACGGCGCTCGCACCGGTACTTATTCCCGCGCCGAGCCCTCATCTTCATGCATCAAGCCCGGGTCGGCTTGACGAAACCCCACTCTGACGTCAGTAGTGCGCGCCCGGCCCACGCCCGGTGCCGTCCGCAACAAGGTTGGCCGATGCGCTCTTATCTCGATTTCGAAAAACCAGTCGCCGAAATCGACGCCAAAGCGGATGAACTGCGCGGCGTTATTGCTGCTGGCGGTTCGGCTGCTCTCAATGATGAAATTACCCGGCTTGAGGCCAAATCACAGGCCTTGCTCAAAGATCTCTATGCGTCGCTGACCCCTTGGCAGAAGGCCATGGTGGCACGCCACCCGTCGCGGCCGCATTTCAAGGATTATATCACCAGCCTCGTTGAGGACTTTGCGCCTCTCGCGGGTGACCGGGCTTTTGGCGAAGATGAAGCGATTGTCGGGGGGCTCGGACGGTTCAAAGGCCAGTCCGTATGCATCATCGGCCAGGAAAAAGGCTGGGATACCGAAAGCCGGATCCGCCATAATTTCGGCATGGCCATGCCGGAAGGCTATCGCAAGGCCGTTCGGTTAATGGAACTGGCCGACCGGTTCGGACTGCCTGTCATTTCATTTGTTGACACCGCAGGTGCCTATCCGGGCATCGGAGCTGAAGAACGCGGCCAGGCAGAGGCGATTGCGCGCTCAACCGAGGCCTGCCTTGCGCTTGGTACCCCCAATATCGCGGTGGTGATTGGCGAAGGTGGCTCGGGCGGTGCGGTTGCGATCGCCAGCGCCAACAGCGTCCTGATGCTCGAACATTCAATTTATACCGTCGCCTCACCTGAAGCCTCGGCTTCAATTCTCTGGCGGGACTCAGGCAAAGCCCAAGACGCAGCAACCAATATGAAGATCACTGCGCAGGATCTTCTCAAATTCGGCATTATTGACGGAATTGTCTCTGAGCCTTTAGGCGGCGCCCATCGTGACCCGGAAGCCGCCATCCAGTCAGTCGGCGCTGCTGTGAGCGCGGCACTTAAAACCTTTGGCTCCCTATCAAACAGCGAGATCCGCAATCGCCGTGCGGACAAATTTCTTGCCATCGGCCGCAAGATTTAAGGTCTGAGCTCTTGTTTATAGAGGGCTGGGCCTTCGCGTTAAGACCTGATAAACAGGCTTTGTATAAGGTTTGCTCGAATCGTAGCCTTGCGTACGGAACCGATCCATGGCCTTGCCCACGCTCCGCGGAGCATTTTTTATCCTCGCCTTGACAGGCCTCGTCGCCTGCAGCTCCGAAAATCGCAGCACCATCTCGGCGCGCGCCTACACACCGATTCCGCAAGAAACACTTTCGGCCATGGCGTCAATTGGAAGCGACCGCAATGCGCCTATTCTTATTCGCGCCTACAAAAAAGAATCCGAGATCGAAGTCTGGAAGCGCACCAGCGCCGGCCAATATGCTTTGATGAAAACCTATCCGGTCTGTCGTTGGTCGGGCCAATTGGGGCCGAAGACGCGCGAAGGCGATCGCCAGGTTCCTGAAGGATTTTATACGGTCACACCGGGGCAGATGAATCCGAACTCCGCGCTATGGCTCTCCTTCAACGTCGGCTATCCGAATGTGATGGAGCGTTCGCTCGGCCGCAATGGCGGTGACATTATGGTGCATGGCACCTGCTCTTCCCGAGGTTGTTTCGCGATGACGAATGAACAGATGGAAGAAATCTATGCCGTCATGCGCGAGGCCTTCCAAGGCGGGCAAAAATCGATCCAGTTTCAAGCCTATCCCTTCCGTATGACGGCGGAAAATTTGGCCAAATTCCGCAATGACCCAAACATGCCTTTCTGGAAAAACCTGAAAGAAGGCAGTGATCGCTTTGAAGTCACCAAGCGTGAGCCTGCCGTGGGCTATTGCGGCGCGCGTTACACGTTTGGTTCCAGCGATGCACCAAGTTGCAATGAAACAGTGGCCGATCCGGATGCAGCGGCTGTTGCGGCGAAAGCGCGCGACGATGATGCACGTGTGGCAAGCCTGATCGCTTCTGGTGTCGGACCAAAGCGCATGAGCTATGCGGACGGCGATCAAAACATAATTTTCCGGGATCCAGCAAAGAAAAAGATTCTTGAAAAATGGGCGGCGGCTGGCGAATTCAGCCGACCTGAAGCGTTGAATGCTGTGCGTGAACTGACGCTCGATCATAAAGGCAATGTCGTGGCTGAATCGTCAGAAACGGTAACGGCCTATGTGGCAGCGCCAAAGCCCTTGATCCAATCGATCACGCTGGGCGCCGCACAGCCTGGATCATCACCGGATAACACGGTCGATACCGCCAAAGCAGATGATTCTTTCTTCACGAAATGGTTTGGCACGAGCACCCCGGTCGATAACACCGAGAGTGGGTTTACAGCACCCGCCACCGTTCCGTTCCCGCCCCGGCGGGGATAATTTGATTCATCTCATCTCTGTTGCGTTTTAAGTAAACTGCTGTCGAAGCAGACTCCTGTAGCGTCGCGTTCCGCCCTTCATTGCGAGATCGACTACAAAACTTGTCCAAGCGGGAGTCTGGATGCCATCCCCCAATGTCGTCGTGACGTCGGACTTCGGCCCGATCATCATCAACATTCATGATACGATCATCGGCCGCTCTCTGATCAGGCAAGGATCTTGGGCGAAGGGCGAGATCCGACTCTTGATCGAAATTCTCAACCACCGTCTGAAAACGCAACAAAGTCTCATCGTCTATGACGTCGGCGCCAATATCGGCACGCATAGTCTTGCGCTGGCCAAATTTTTTGGCCCAAAAATTATGATCCGCGCATTCGAAGCCCAAAGGCAGATTACGAATATGTTATGCGGCACACTCGCGCTCAACAATTTGACCAATGTTCACGTGCATCACGGCGCGGTGAGTAACAAAGCCGGCGACATGATCGAAATAACGCTGCCAGATTACCAGCATGCCAATAATTTCGGTGGTTTAGAATTGATCACCCCCAAATTATCCGACAATGACCATATGAAACACGAGGCAAAAGATAGCGTAAAGACTATCCGCCTTGATGATTTTAGTGAGGCGGTGGATCTTCTCAAAATGGATATTGAGGGAATGGAAGACCGAGCGCTGCGCGGGGCCGTAACGTTGATTGAAAAATACCGGCCCATCGTTCTTGTTGAAATCATCAAGACCGATCGGGATTTTGTTACATCCTATTTTATGGAGCGCTCCTATCGCGGCTATCAATTAGGCTAAAATCTACTCGCTTTGCCCGCCGATTTCAATTTGACCATCTCGAATCTCGATTGCGTTTTTTAAGTACTAAATATCGGATCGATCAGACGGATGATTGACGCCGTCATAAACGTCAACTTCTCCAAGGTCGAATGGATTGACACCTTCGAGGCACCCCACATTATAGCCAAAAATGCGCGGATTTGAGCGACGCCGATGATGTGTGTAAATTCCACACGTATCGCAAAAGAAATGCTCCGCAACATTTTTACCGAATTGATATCGGCGAAGATGCGATTGGCCCTTCACAATGCGAAATCCATCTTCTGATATACTCGCTGCAATCGCGCCACGACGGCGGCAGAATGAGCAATCGCATCGCCTTGGATCAACGACACCATCAGGCAATTCAAGCTCCAAGACCACAGCGCCACAATGACACATAAGGCGATGCTGTTTGCCAATCTCAGTTGGACCGATGCGCGTTAATCCCATAATGCACCCTTCTCGTCGCGATTACGGCCGAATAAAATCCGCAACAGCCTTATTTTTGCACAATACAATTAAATCCGCTTCCGTCGGTAATTGTGGTCGATCACGCTCATCTGCCACCAGACACAAAAAGCCTAGGGGCGAATCCTCGGCGGCACGGAATTGATGCCATGATAATTTGGGCACATGCACAAGATCATGCTCATTCAATTCATAAATTAGACCGTCCACCAGACAGCGCCCGCGCCCACGCAAGATTAAAACATTATGAAGGTGCTCATGCCTCTCAAGCGTTGAATGGCCGCCCCCTTCCACTTCGAAATAGCGCCACTGGCTTGGCAATTCCGGCACGCCTTCAAACAAGATCTGCCGCGTAACTCCCCTATAGGGACCGCCCTCTTTATAAGCGAGGAGGTCAACCTCGTCCCAGCGGAAATTTTTAAACTGCCGAACGAGACTCATAACGATGTTCCTTTTTCAGTAACCGCTTTTTCGATCGCTTCGACAAAGGCCCGTGCACTCACCATGGGATCGGATGAGTAACGCAGCAGAGCGCCCCCGATCAAAAGCGCCGTATCCACTCCAAACACATCAAGCATTGCTCCGACTTTTTCAATTACCATGCCGCCAGCAGGCGACGGAAACGCCGAACGCAATCCATGATACGGACCTCGCAAGGCTTGGGCCAAATCCACGCACTCCTCTTTCGTAAATGTGAAACGCCCGCCATAATTTGGAAACACCGAAATATCTGCACCAAACAAACGAAACAATGTGCCCAACAGGATCGCCGGCGTCATACCATGGCGCGGATCATGAAAATGCGTTCCGGTAAAAGTGGGATGCGTCATAACCGCAAGATCATATTTCCGTGCCAAATAAAATCCCGCATCCAGTCCAATCAACAGGGGTGCTATCAAGACGCCGAAACAGCCTTGCGCTTTGGCAAATGAAAATTGCCGTTCGAGATCCGCGAAAGGCCCGGCAACCATCGGATAATAATGGGTATTGTGGCGGGTTTTGGCGTTAGCATCGCGTATCGCATCCATAATGCGGGCCACACGTTCTTCAAAAGGATGGAAATGTTGATCGATGAGCCCGTGGTCATCTTTAATGATATCGAGCCCGCCCTGTGCATAGCCGCCACATAACGCGGCAAGATCGCGGGCGGACAAACCCATCGGCTTGACGGCGGTAGTTGCCAGTGGTCGGCCGTGAACACCAAGCGCCGCGCGAATGCCGTCGATCCCTTTACGGGGCCCTCCAAAAGCCTTGGCCTGCGACTCTGTTAGAGCAAGATCAACGATCTTGATGCCCCGTCTGATCGAGATATTGCCAAACAAAACATTGACGAAATTGCTGATTTGATTGTTCGTAATATCGACGCGGTAGCTGATACGAACATCATAATCGCGAGGCATATCGGTAAAATCGCGCGGCCGCTCGGTGATGTTTTCAATGACACCCACTATACCGGCATCCCAATGACTTGCGGGAACCGCGTCCTCGGGAATTTCAACCGTCTCTTCAATGCAAATGTCTTTGGCGTGCGCTTCAATTGGACGGGCGTCATCCGGTGTAACGCGATAAGTCACTACGAAGCGTTCGGCTTTTTCAGTCATGACACCATCACTCCCTTGAACTTTGATAAAGTTTAGCGTTGAGCCCGTCTGTTTGTCATCTTGTAAAAATGCAAAATATCACGCTGCGTGACCAGACACATCCGCTCCGGCTTTGGGATCGAGCGCGCGGTGAAACAGGGTCGAACTTGCAACCAGCAACGCCACCAGTGCGAAGGCAATACGAAAATCCATCACGTCCAAAGTCAAATCACCCCGTATCGCTTGCAATGATTCCAAAATAATTGCCGCAAAGGCCACACCCATTGAACCGGACACTTGCTGCACCACACTCGCAAAGCTCGACGCCCGGCTAAGATCTTGCTGTTCCACTTCGGCATAAGCAATTGCGTTGAGACAGGTAAATTGCAAGGAACGAAAAAAGCCCCCAGCCAGAAGGAGGGCCAAAATTACGGTATGGGGCGTCGTACTCCTGAAGAGCGCGATTGCACCGAAAAACAGCGCGCTAATCAAGCCGTTTACAATCAGTATTTGACGAAATCCAAAGCGCTTCAAAATTCGAGGCGCCGTGAACTTCATCAGTAATGCACCCGCCGATGACGCAAAAGTCAAAGAGCCTGATTGAAACGCACTGAGACCAAATCCAATTTGAAGCATCAAAGGCAAAAGAAAAGGATTAGAGCCAATTCCGGCACGGAATAGAGAGCCGCCCACGACACTCGTGCGGAAGGTCGGCAAAGCCAGCAAAGAGAGTTTTAAAATTGGATGCGCGATACGACGTGCGTGAATCACATAAAGCACAAGAAATCCAACACCAATCGCAATCAAAACCGGTGCCGGCATGATCGGTAAAACGTCACGACCCAAAATGGTAAAGCCGAAAACCAGGCTTGAAAGCCCAATACCGGACAAGACAAACCCAACGCCATCAAGCGGCGTCGACGTATCGCTTTTCACATCAGGGACAAAGATCGTCGCCAAGATCATTCCCACGAGGCCCATAGGAAGATTGATGAAAAAGATCCAACGCCAATGCAGATAAGTGGTTAGAAAGCCGCCAATGAGCGGCCCAATTACCGGCCCTATCAAGGCGGGCAGTGTGAGGTAAGACAGCGCCTGAACCAGATTTGATTTGGGAATTGCACGAACCAGAACAAATCGGCCAACGGGCACCATCATCGCACCGCCCATGCCTTGCACAAACCGCGCAGCAATAAAGCCATGCAAAGTTTGTGTGAACGCACAGGCAAGAGAGGCGAGTGTAAAGACCGCGATGGCCGCGCGAAATACATGGCGCGCGCCAAACCGTTCGGCCATCCAGCCGCTGATCGGAATGAAGACCGCAAGACTTAGGAGATAAGAAGTGAAAGCGAGCTTGAGGATGATCGGGTCAATACCGAGATCTACCGCAATAGCTGGTAACGATGTTGCCAGCACGGTTGAATCCATATTCTCAAGAAACAGAGCACTGGCAATCACAAGCGGTAGGATCATCGCCTGCGGAATCAGTCGACGAGATCTCTGCTCAACCGAAGGGAATGATTTATCCTCGGTCATGACTCACGACCACCTGCGCTCAAGGCTATGAGTTGTAAAATATAAAGCCCCGCTTTCACGCGGCTTTTATGCTAAAAGCTCCCTATAAGTCTACCCAACAAAATCACGGAGGATGTCATTAAATTTTTCTGGATTTTCAACAAACATAAAATGGCTTCCGCCTTCCTCGGCCGAGAAAATCTCAAGCCGCGCACCCAGAATTTTTGAGGCGATCCATTGTGCTGCGTCGGTAGGAAAAATCGTGTTGAGCGCGCCACCGACGACAAGTACGGGTTTTCCGAGCTTGGGAATTTCATGTTCAATTAGATCGCGCCAATCCTGGCTGCAATGGTCAACCAACAATCGCGCGGCATAGGCACCCGGCATTTTCAATGCTTCGGACTTGTTGAAGGCAACCATATCATCGCTGATCGATGGGCTGAAAAATGCGCCTTTCAATCCATCAAGAACGGTCGCCTGTGCCGATGCAATCCCTCCGGCAGTCGCATAGAGGACATCGGGCGTAAAGGCAGCACCGGCGTCTTTCAAAGCTTGCCCTGCAAGACCAAATCCATTGGTGACGCTGGGCGCTTGATCGATAAAAATAAACTTCGAAATGCGATCCGCACCGAATTGCTCGATATAACTCCACAAAATTGAGGCACCCATGGAATGGCCACCAAGGGCGATCTCGTTCAAATCGCGTTCGAGAATGAATTCGCGGAGATCTTGTGCGAGTCGGGCAATCCGGTAACCGCTTGCGGGCTTGGGTGAATCGCCATGGCCACGCATATCGACAGCGATTACGCGATAACGATCACTCAAACCATCGATCTGCGCTTGATAGCTTTTGGCGGTTTGGGACCAGCCGGGAACCAACAAAAGCGTGGTACCCGAGCCTTTTTCAATCGCGTTAAGTTTGACGGATGTTTGACTAAACGATGAAGCAACCATGGAGCCCTCCTATGTTGAATTTTTATACCCACGCATTGTAGGCGCATGAGGTCGCGGTTTGGCAAGGGAAAATTGGGGCGGCTTTACCTTTGTGGCGGGCGGTCGCTCGGCTTTGATCGATAAAACTTGATGCGCGACCACGCCACATGCCAAAGCAGCTATGGCTTCTATTCGGCATCCGCTTCATAAATCGCTTAGTGTTTTTATGTAGGTTTGTGTTGATCGGCAGAGTTAGAGGTATGATTTATGGCGTTGTATTTTAAAAACATCTGCTTAATCACCGCTTTGCTGCTTTTGGCGCCCTATACGGCAGAGGCAGATACTCCATACAGGGTCAATGGTACCTATACATGCCTTACTGATAAAAATTTTGGTGGCTTTGTGGCGCGCAAATCGGGAGACACGAGCCCTAACGGAATCGATGACTTGATGGTATCTAAATTCACCGCCGGGTCGAACCAGATTATCTGCTGCGGCGCAATTTCTAATTCTGTTTTGAATTTTGAAATGAATACGGCACAAATATCAACCGATATTGTGCCGCCAAGTGCAATTCAAAACTTTAACATCAGCTATACAACTACAGCCATTTCCAACATCTATAAAGTGACGATCGGCGCTGTAAGTACAAATAATTTCTACTATTTCTCGGTTGTTGATTCAGGTAGCAAGCTTCTCATAATGAGCGCGCCAACAACGACATCGCCTTCAAGCGGAATATGCCATAGATTATAGACGATTACGAATTACAGGTTCGGTTAAGACAAAAGCATCTTTCTATTAGGAGCACAAATCGCTCAAAAAGCCTCATACAATTCTCTAAATCGATTTAAATTGGAAAACATAAAATGAGAAAATATTGTCAGTATATTTTAATCGCTATGTTC